>JBGTIE010000105.1:0-1925 GCA_041745855.1 Lysobacterales bacterium
TGCCCGTCGATGGTCTGCCCGCAGCCGCCGCAGGCCGCGCAGCAGCCCGCTCGCCGCCCTCGCGGCGGTCCTTGGCGAGCCGGTCTTTCTGTGCCGGTCGCGTCGATGCACTTCGATTTCTCTTCATCGCTTGCTATAGTCTCGGGCTGCTTGCGGACCCGTGACTGGGACCCTGCGGCAAGGAAGGATACGAATTTACGGGCTTGCCGCGTCAGTGCCAATGAACTGGTGTCAATGTCAGGGGCATTGGGCACTGAGGCGCGACCCCCCGCAGAGCGTAGCTCCCCCTCCGTTTCGTGCGTCATTGTTGCCCCCAACGGCACCGTCTCGCGGTGTCGGGTTCGGCGGCACAAGGAGGCATGAGAGGGGTAGGTCGAGCGCGCCTTAGGATGACCAATGAAGAGAATGTTGATCAACGCGACGCAGCCGGAAGAGCTGCGGGTTGCGATCGTGGATGGCCAGAGCCTGTATGACCTGGACATCGAGATTCCCGCCCGGGAACAGAAGAAGGCCAATATCTACAAGGCCCGGATCAGTCGGGTCGAGCCCAGCCTGGAGGCCTGTTTCGTCGAGTACGGCGGTGACCGGCACGGCTTTCTGCCGCTGAAGGAAATCTCCAAGGCCTATTTCCAGCCCGGCACCAGCAACAAGAGCACGATCCGGGAGTTGCTCAAGGAAGGCCAGGAACTGCTGGTCCAGGTCGACAAGGAGGAGCGCGGCAACAAGGGCGCGGCTTTGACCACCTATGTGTCGCTGGCCGGCCGCTATCTGGTCCTGATGCCGAACAGCCCCAGCGCGGGCGGCGTTTCCCGCCGGATCGAGGGTGAGGATCGGCAGGCGCTGAAGGACGCGATGGATCAGCTCGAGTTGCCCGATGGCATGGGCCTGATCGTGCGTACCGCCGGCGTGGGCCGGGAAGCGGCCGAGTTGCAGTGGGATCTGAACTACCTGCTGCAGGTCTGGCGCGCAATCGAAGAGGCCGGCAAGGCGCGCAGCGGGGCTTTCCTGATCTACCAGGAAAGCAAGCTGATCATTCGCGCCCTGCGTGACTATCTGCGCGCCGACATCGGCGAGATCCTGATCGACGAGGAATCGCTCTACAACGAAGCGCGCGAGTTCATGCAGCAGGTGATGCCGCAGAGCCTGCGGCGGCTCAAGCTCTACGACGAGGCGGTGCCGCTGTTCACCCGCTTCCAGATCGAGAGTCAGATCGAGAATGCCTACTCGCGCCAGGTCAAGCTGCCCTCGGGCGGCTCGATGGTGTTCGATCATGGCGAGGCGCTGACCGCGGTCGACATCAATTCGGCCCGCGCGACCAAGGGCGCCGACATCGAGGAAACCGCGTTCAAGACCAACCTGGAGGCGGCCGAGGAGGTCGCCAGGCAGATGCGCATCCGCGATCTGGGTGGTCTGATCGTCATCGATTTCATCGACATGGAGAGCGCCCGCCATCAGCGTCAGGTGGAGGAATGCCTGCGCGATGCGCTGAAAATGGATCGCGCGCGGGTCCAGGTCGGCCGGATTTCGCGCTTTGGTTTGCTCGAGATGTCGCGCCAGCGCCTGCGCCCGTCGCTGGGCGAGTCGACCGGACAGTTGTGCCCGCGCTGCGATGGTCACGGCCGCATCCGCGGGGTGGAATCGCTGTCGCTGTCGATCCTGCGCCTGCTGGAAGAAGAGGCGATGAAGCCCGGTACCGGCCAGGTGGTCATCGAGGTGCCGGTTGCGGTCGGCAATTTCCTCAGCAATGAAAAGCGCTCGGCGCTGGTTGCGATCGAGGAGCGCCAGAATCTGCCAGTGGTGCTGGTGTCCAACGAGTACCTGGAAACGCCAAATTTCCGTATCGAGCGCACCCGGATCGCCGACATGCCGGCCGAGAGCGTGGCCAGCTACCAGCGCGTCAAGCAGCCGGTCACGCCGCTGCCGAC
>JBGTIE010000106.1:0-6946 GCA_041745855.1 Lysobacterales bacterium
GCGCAGGTGCACGAGGAAGTGGCGCATCGCGTCGCGGCGGCGATCGCCAGATTGCGCGATCGAGGGCGCGAGCTGGTGGCACAGCTCCAGGGCACGCCGCTGTCGCGGATTGAGGAGCAGATCCGGACGCTTGAGGCCGCGCAGACGCAGTACACCCAGGGCGCCGTAGCCGGGATCGAGCAGATTCAGCAGGCCAGCGAGAACGCTTACAACAGCCAGCGCAATGCCCAGCTCCGGATCCGCGAGTTCATGGACTCGCTGCTGCTCGGCCCGCTCGGCGGGTTGCGTGCGCGCGATGCGTTGCCGATCGCCCAGCAACAGTTTGACGAGATGCTCGCCCGGGCGCTGGATGAAACGCTCTCAGCCGAAGAGCGAGCCGAAGCGATGGCGGCGCTGCCGGCGCTGGCGCAGCAGCTGCTGCAGCTCGGACAGCAGGTTTACTCGTCGGGTGATCCGTACTTCGAGCTGCGGGACGCCGTCCTGGAGGCACTGGAACGCGTCGCGTCCCTCGTCATTCCAGAGACGGTTCCCGTCGATCCGGTCACGGGCGGCCCAGGCGGCGGCGGTGGCGGGCCGGTCGGTGTCACGGCCAGTCCGGAGCTGCAGCAGCTGTATGAAGAGCGCGATCGGCTCATGGCCGAGCAGACCGCAGCGCAGCAGCTCGCCCTGGCGCAGGAGGTCGCGGCGATCATCCGCGACCTGGCGATGCGCACCGGTGACCCGCTGCTGGAGATCGCCGCCTCGCTCGGCGTCAACATGACGCAGCTGGTCGGGCAGCTGGGCGTGAACCTGGATGATCTGACGGTGACCACCGCCATCCAGCTCGCCGACGTGGCCCAGGCAATGGGCGTCAATCTGTCGGAGCTTAGCGCCGCGGTCGGTGTCGATCTGGGGCTGTTGGCTGATTCGCAGTCCTTACTCAACGACGCGCTTGAGGCCGAGATCAACGCCCTCCCACAGGCCGAGCGAGACCTCCTGCAGCCGTTGTTGGCCGATGTCGAGGCCGCCGCGGCGCGGGGCGACGCAGCCGGTACCGAGGCCGCATTGGCGACACTTGAGGGCGCGGTCAACGGCCTGGATGCCGCGTTCGTGGATGCACTGGCGCCGTTCTTCGCCAATGTCAATCCGGTCGACCCGCTCACGGAACTGGACAAGCTCGGACTGATCGAAGTGAGCACCGCGGCGTCGGCGTTCGAGCTGGGCATGCAGACGGGACTGCTGACCGACATACGCGATGCGATCTGGGGCGGGCCGTTCGGCGACCCCAATCAGCCGGGCGTCCCATTCGGCGCCGGCGCGCCGCCGCCGCCATTCGCTGCGGGCACGCCAGAGGTGCTGCGCTCTGGGCTGGCCATGATCCACGAAGGTGAGGCAATCATTCCTGCGCGCCTGGCGGACTTCCTGCGTGGCCAGAGCCGTAGTCAGCCACCCGGGTCGGCGCGCCCGGACTCCACCCTCGCCGAGTTGCGCGCATTGCGAGAAGAGCAGCGCGCTGGCAATGATCGGGTTACTTCCGCCCTGCAGACACTGGCCAAGGCCACCAAGGAGGGTGCCACCCAGCAATCACAGGCGATCCGCGACCAGACCGAGCGTATGGCGAGGGCAGCCCGGTGAATCCGCAGCGGGTGGTCGTGGTGATGATCGATACCCCGGCCGGGATGCGCTACATCTCGGATGTCGAGTACCGCACGGCCGCTGCCGACACGCCGGCGAACACGAGCTTCGAGGCGCGGCTGATTGGCGACGTGACCTGGTCGCGCGAGATGACCATTGTCTTGTGGGGACCCGGCCGCTCGACCGGCGGCGTTGGCGCGATCACGATCCTCAACAGCGATGGCAAGTTCGACGACTTGCGCGGCGGGGCGCTGCGTGGCCGTCGCTTCTGGGTGTACGAGGTGGAGCAAGGCGCTGCCTGGTCGACCCGGACACTGGAGTTCAGCGCGGTGGTTGATCGGGGCGAGCCGCAGGGTTACGACCAGTTCCAGCTGATGAGCGCGGACCTGTTGGCGCGGCTGGAGGTGCCGGCTTCGGCTGTGTACGAGGCAGCAGATGATGTGCCCGACCAGCTTATCGGCCGACCGCGACCGCTGGCCATCGGCCACCCGTTCAGCTGCCCTGTAGTCCTGGTGGATGAGGTCGACTACATCTTCGACTGTCATGCCGCGCCCGAGTGGTACGGCGTCAACGTGGTGCGCGACCAAGGCTTTCCGATCACGCTCGGATCGGGCTATCGGCGTGCGATCGCAGCCGGCCGCTACGGCATCGAGAAGCTCGCGCGCGCGTTCGGTCGGGTGGTCTGCGACGTGCGTGGCGCGACGGTGCAGATCGCGGAGATCGTCGGCGAGACGCCGGGCAACTTCACCGGGGGGTTGACCGGGTGGACCTCGGCGTCAACTGGCAGCGGAAGTCTGGCCGCAATTGGCGGCGTGCTCACATTCGGCCGTTTGTCGTTCGGCACAGGCACTGCGTACATCACCCTCGGATCGCTGATCGTCGGCCAAGCCTATCTGTTCCGGATCGACGTGACCGCGGCGTCGGCCGGCTCGATCGAGCTGTTCTGCGGTTCGGTCGTCGCCCAGTTCAATGCACCGGGCAGCTATACCGTTGCATTCGTGGCCGCGTCAACGAGCTGGCAGTTGCGCCTGACCGGTTCTAGCGGCTCGGTGACAGTGACGGTCGACAACGCCCGCCTGCGGCAGGTGCGAGTGATCCGGCGCCTGACCGACATCGTGCGCTACCTGGCCGTAACGATCGGCCCGCTGGAGGAATCGGACGTCGACTGGACCTCGGTTCAGGCGCTAGATGACGCCTGCCCGTGGCAATGCAGCGCGTGGATCGACGGCGTCCAGACGCTGCGCCAGGCGCTGGACCAGGTACTGGATTCGTTCTGCGCGAGCATGTACGAAGATCGGCTCGGGCGGCTCGCCGTGGGGCAGCTGCGACGGCCAGAAGGCGCGGCGGATTTCGTCATCACCGAATGGATGCTCGCAGACGGATCGATCCCGCGTCTCACCCCGGATCTGGCGCCGGGCTTGAGCCGGACAGTCGCCGGCGCACGCAACTGGTACCGGTACGCGCCGGGCGAACTGGCAGACGATGCCTCGCTCGATCCGCTCATCCCGGTGCTCACGGCAGACTATCGGGAGCGCCGCACGGCCACGGCGAGCGTTCACCCGGGCCTTGGGCCCAGGGTTGGCAACATCGTACCGCCGCGCTCGGATGTCGCTGGCTCAGCGGCCGTCGCATCCGGTGGTGGTCGGCCGGCATCTGATGTTGGCATAGGTACGCTGCTCGACAACGGCGACGATCTGCAGGACCTCGCCGACCACATCGGCGCGCTGTACCCGGGCGATGGCGAGCTGCCCGAGTTTCTGGAGATTCAAGCTCTCGGTCGTGAACTCAAGCAGATCGATCCGTTCGACCAGGGTGACATCCAGCTCGATCGATTCGCCGAAGGCCGCCGCGGCGTGGTCAAGCGCATCCAGGTGACCGCCGGGCAGGATGCGGCCAATTTGCACGTGTGGATGGCCGACCTGGTTTTGGAGAAAAAGTGACGTGGACGGACTGACCAGCGGCTTCCGGCTTGCCTACAGCAACTATGCCTTCAACCCGAATCTGACCGCGACTTTGAGCGGTTGGTCGCTGGCGTCCGGCGCGGTGAGCAACATCGATAGCTTCTTGACGCCGCAGCTCTCTGACCGTGGATCGATCTCAGGTGTTGGCAGGACCTGGATCAACTGGCTCGCCTTCGACTCGTTTGCTGGCGGAGGGGACCTGCCGATAGATGTGGTCGGGTTGCTTAACTTTTCGGCAGACATCGCCGGCAGCGAGGCCACCGATTGGAGGGTACGGATCACGAACGAGGCGAACGAAGAGGTCTACAACTCCGGTTGGCAGGCTCTGGTGCCCTTGCCGGCTGACAACTTCCCGCGTCATCAGTGGTTGCTGCTGCCCTCGACAGTGATGGGGAGCGAGGTAGTGATCTCGTTCAACAACTCAACGGAGGGTGCGACCACGATCACAGCCGGATCGATGTGGGTATCTCGTCTGTGGCGCAGTGAGATGGGCATCGCCGAAGCCTGGTCGATGATCCCCGTCGACCGCAGCGTCGCACCGATCAGCAAGGGCGGCCAAGGCTATCCGCGCAAGCTGCCGATGACCTGGTCGCATGAATTCGATCTGGCCAACCTATCGATGATCGAGGCCTATGGCGACCCCTCGGATGCCAGCTTCATGGACATCCAGCAGCTGATCATGCGCATCGGCATTACCGAGTTCGCAGTGGTCTGGACCCGCACCCTCGACGCCGCAGGCGAGCCCTCCCGGCACCTCACCCACCGCACAGGGATCTACGGCCAGTTCGAGGAGTGGGGCCGAATCACCCACATAGGAGGCGACCGATTCAGCGTCGGCCAGATCCGGTTCTCAGGCCGCAGCTAACCAAAGAGGGACGCGCCTGGTGGTGCTAGAACACCACCAGGCCCCAGCGATCGAGCAGCATCCTCGAATCGCCGAGCAAGGCGCCCCCCGCCCGCGCGGGCAGGGGAACGCTATCGACGATGGAGTATTTACGCAATTACTTTGCGAGGATGGAAACGATGAATAAGGCAATGTTGTGCGATCGCTGCCCTTGGAACCAGGCATGGTCGCAGATGATGTACTCGGTCCTTCACCAGTGCCACCGCGTTCTCAAGCCCGGCGCCCCTGCGATCGTGTTCTGCGATTGGCGCAGCTTGCCAGGGATGCTGGGCGTGCTCGGGGCAGTTGGCTTCGGCATTCGTTCCTGCGTCGTGTGGGACAAGGGTCGCGGTTCCCGACCCGTCCAGAACGGATTCCGGCTTCAGTCCGAGCTGGCCCTGTTCGGCCGAAAGGGCGGTCCTATCCTCCCGCCAGGCTCACCGGTGTACTTGGACGGTGTGATGAAGTTCAGCACTCTTGGCGCCGGCAAGAGGCACCTGACCGAGAAGCCATTGGGACTCATGCGCGAACTCCTGCGCATTGTCCCGACCGGTGGCGTCGTGCTCGATGCGTTCCAGGGTGCCGGGACTACCGGGGTGGCTGCGCTTGGTCTCGGGTGCCGCTACATCGGCATCGAGAGCGTCGCCGCTTACCACCAGGCCGCAGTTGAGCGGCTGTCGGCCGTTGCAACATCGGCAAAGTAGTTGCACCCTGCGCAATGCCGGGCGCAGCCATTTATCAAGCGCGAGGCGCCCGGTTTTTCGCGCGCGGCTACACCTTGGCCCTGCTCTTCTGACCCCTCAGCCCTCAGCCCTCAGCCCTGTACTTCCAACCATGAGCCCTTCCCCCGCCTTTCTGCGTACTACGCTAGTGAGGCTTGACCATCCACTCACATACAGCGGGGGCGTGCATGAGCAGCAGGGGGCGATCGATTTCGTTTGTGGGGCTGGGGATGCTCTTGCCGGCGCTGTTGGCGGCCGGTGAATTACCCCCGGCCGGGACCCTGCCGCATCCGGTCATGTTCGTCACCCAGGTGCCGGTGCCGGTCGATTTCGCGACGATCGGCTCGACCTTTGCCAACCACCTGCCGAGTCTGCAGTCGGCGGCGCGCGGCGGAGATCTGTGGATCCGCTACCCGAACGGCGCCTTGCGCAACCTGACCGCCGAGGCCGGCTTCGGCATGGTTGGCCAGCAGGGCAGCAATGCGATCGCGGTGCGTGATCCGGACGTGCACTGGAGCGGTCAACGGGCGATCTTCTCGATGGTTATCGGTGCACCGACCCAGCAGTTCCAGGTGCTGCAATATCGCTGGCAGTTGTACGAAGTCAGCGGCCTGGGCCAGGGCCAGAACGTGCAGATCACGCTGGTGCCTAATCAACCCGAATTCAACAACATCAATCCGATCTACCTCAGCGACGACAGCATCGCCTTCACCTCCGACCGTCCTCGTAACGGTGAGGCGCATCTGTACCCGCAGCATGACGAGTACGAATCGTCCCCCACGGTCAGTGGCCTGTGGCGGCTGCAGCCGGCCAGCGGCGCCTTGCAACTGCTCGACCACTCGCCTTCGGGCAACTTCGACCCGATGGTCGACAGCTTCGGTCGCCTGCTGTTCACCCGCTGGGATCATTTGCAGACCGATCAGCAGGCCGAAGTCGCCGGCAATCCCTTCGGCAACTTCGACTGGGCCTCGGAGGCCGCAGATGCGACCATCCTGCCGGGCTTGACCGAGGTCTTCCCCGAGCCGCGCATCGCCGTGCCGGGATCGAACATCAACGGCCACCGCTTCAACCTGTTCCTGCCGTGGCAGATCCAGCAGGACGGCAGCCGGCCGGAGGTACTCAACCATCTGGGCCGGCACGAGCTGCAGGGCTTTTTCGACCGCAGCTTCAACAACGACCCGAACCTGGTCGAGTTCATTGCCGAGGTGTCAGGACGGACCAACCCGAACGAGATCGAGAACACCTTCCACCTGGTCGAAGACCCGCTCCAGCCCGGGCGCTATCTGGCCATCGATGCACCCGAGTTCAACACCCACGCCTCCGGACAGTTGATCCGGATGGTCGCCGGCCCGAGCATCAATCCGGACGACATCGTGATCGAATACCTGACTCCGCGCTCCACCTATGGCACCACGCCGGGGCCGGATCACAGCGGTCACTACCGCAATCCGCTGGTCCTCGCCGACGGCGCGATCGTGGTTGCGCATACCACCGAGCAAGGGCCGCTGGCGAATCTGGGCACCGCCACTGCGCCGATTCCGAACTACCGCTTCCGACTCAAGCGCCTCGGCCCGCAGGGCGGCTTTCTGGCACCGGCCAACCAGCTGACCGGTGGCATCAACAAGACCGTCAGCTATTGGGATCCGGATCAACTGGTGACCTACAGTGGCGAGTTGTGGGAACTCTCACCGGTGGAGGTGCGCGCCCGCAGCGTGCCGCCGCTGACCACCGAGCCGGCGATCGACGAGGTCGACCTGCCCGCCTTC
>JBGTIE010000107.1:0-4548 GCA_041745855.1 Lysobacterales bacterium
CAGTCTACGCCGCGGGTTCATGCCGTCAAGCTTGCCGCCCTCGGCCGCGCTGGCCTCCGGCGTGCGGTTGGAATTGGGCGCGCAACAGCAAGCTACCGCACTCCAGATCAGGAGCGGTGCAAGCCACTGCACCTCATATCAGTTCGGCTGGGGCAGGTCGATCCACCATAGCTCGCCCTGCCCTTTGAGGCGGAGGCTGGTCCCGATCAGCATGTCGCCGGGTTGCATCTCACCGGCGGCAGTGGTGGCGTGACCGGAGCACAGGTAGGCCGCAAGAGTGCGGTTGGGCGGGGCGTCGCGGTGCAGTTCGCCTTCGAATTGCTGGACGGTCAGGCTGGCAGTACCGCTCTTGCGGGCCCACATCAGGTTGAAATCGGTGGTGGGTCCGTCGAGCAGGCGGCAGTCCGGGGAATCCTCGCCGGCGAAATCAATCCGCGGTGTGGTCGGGTCGACTAGCCCGAAAGTTTCATGAACGTGCGTAGCGAGGCCGTCGAGGGCGCGTCGTGGTGCGGTCCGCGGACCGTTTGGCAGTGAATGCGTAGTTTGCTCTACGTTGAGCTGACAAACGGGAGCAGACCGCGCCACGGGGCGATGATCGGCGGCCGCAGTAGCAGGTTCATGAAACTTTCGGGCTTGCACCGGGCGATCCTTGAAGTTCAGCAGCATGCCGTTGCCGTCGAGCAGGATCAGCGTTCGATCCACACCTGCGAAGCCGGAGAATGGGCCGTCATGCTCGATCCGCGCGACCGAGATGCGCCAGGCGAAATTTTCCAGCCCCGAATCGGCGGGCCACTGCGCCAGCGTGCGGGTGCTGCCGCCGCCGTTCTTCCACGGGGTCGGGGTGATATCGGCGGAACGGATCAGTTCAAGCTGCGATTGCATTCGATGCCCGCCGTCAGGACGCCCGGAAGTCAAAGGGATTGAAGGCTTTGATGCCCAGCGCTTCGAAGTCACGCACGTTCCGGCTGACGACTGTCAGACCGTGAACGATTGCGGTGGCAGCAATGAATGCGTCCTCGGCCAGCGTGTCCGATCGATGGTGCATGAGTCTGGCCCAGGTTCGGCAGACTGCGCTGTCCATCGCCAAGACCTCCGTCGATGGGAGCAGGATCCTTTCCAGCCAGGCTTCGATCTCTTGCGCTCGTGACGGATCCTGATCGCGTGTAAGCTCGATTCCCTGCTGCAGTTCGGCGATGGTCATGGCTGATAGATACAAGTTTGCGGCGGATTGCTCCCGCATCCACGCAACGACGCCCCCGTGAGGCTTGGGTTTGCGCGTTTCCGAAACGACGTTGGTGTCAAGCAGGTACATGGCTGGGATGACTGGGTGGTTCGGATGTTTTATGAATCATCCGGGGCGGCTCGGCGCCAAGCTTTGCGGCCGCGCTCCGGTAATACGAAGCCATCCAGCTTTGGCCCGGCCGGATCCAGCAGCACATCCTTCAGGCTGTGTTTCGCTCGCTGCTGCAGTGCATTCCATTCGCCCACGGCGACAAGCATCGCAGCAGCCTCGCCGCGCTTGGTCACCAACTGAGGTCCGTCACTGATCGATCGCTCCAGCAATTCGCTGAAACGCGCCTTCGCCTCCTGAACAGCCCAGTTCGACATGAAACACCTCCGATGACCAGTCTTCTGACTAGTCTGTTTGCGAGTGTATCGTGTCAGCCCAGAAGTTTCATGAACAAAGCTTGCGCCTACCGCTCCCCCAGCAACCCCAGCATGAAGGCATAGTCCTCGGCCGTTTCTTCGAGCCGGTTGAAGCGACCAGAGCGGCCGCCGTGGCCGGCTTCCATATTCACCTTGAACAGCAGCGGGTTGTCGTCGGTCTTCATTTCACGCAGGCGGGCAACCCACTTGGCCGGTTCGAAATACTGCACCTGGCTGTCGTGCAGACCGGTCGTGACCAGCATCGCGGGGTAGGCCTGCCGCTTGACCTGGTCGTAGGGCGAGTAGGACAGCATGTACTCGTAATAGGGCTTGTCGTTCGGGTTGCCCCACTCGTCGTACTCGCCGGTGGTCAGCGGAATCGAGTCGTCCAACATCGTGCTGACCACATCGACGAAGGGCACGTGGGCGATGATGCCGCGATACAGCTCGGGGGCCTGGTTGATCACCGCGCCCATCAGTAAGCCGCCCGCGCTGCCGCCGGCGGCGAAGACCTTGTCGGGGGCGCCATAGCCCTGCTTGACCAGGAACCGGGTGACATCAACGAAGTCGTTGAAGGTGTTCTTCTTTTTCAAAAGCTTGCCGTCTTCGTACCACTGCCGACCCATTTCCTGACCACCACGTACGGCGGCGACGGCGAAGACGAAGCCGCGATCGAGCAGTGACAGGAGCGAGGAGCGGAAGTACGGCTCCTGACTGGATCCGTAGGAGCCATAGGCGTACTGGAACAGCGGCGCGCTGCCGTCGCGCGGGGTGTCGTGACGATAGACCAGCCAGACGGGCACCTGGACGCCGTCGCGGGCCTTTGCAAAGACGTACTCGGTGCGGTACTCGGCCGGGTCGAAATCGCCCAGTACCGGCTCGCGCTTGAGCAGGCTGCGCTCTCCGGTGGCGAAATCGATCTCGTACACGCTGGGCGGCGTGGTCATGGAGATGTAGGTGTACCGCAGCTTGCCGCTGGCCAGGTCGGCGGTCTCACTCAGCGCCATCACATAGGCCGGTTCGTCCGCACCGAGCAACTCACCCTCACCGCCAGTCAACGGCAGGATGCGGATCTTGCGCAGGCCGCCGGAGCGCTCGCTGACCGCGACGCGATCGGCGAAGACCTCGAACCCCTGCACCAGCGCATCGCTGCGATGCGGCAGCAGCGGCTGGAACTGCGAAGGCTCGGCCGGGACGACCGGGGGCGCGGTGAGCAGCTGGAAGTTGGTCGCGTTCTGGTTGCTGCGGATGACGAACACCGAGCCGGCGTCATCGACCTCATACTCGTGTCCGCGCTCACGCGGCAGATAGACCTCGAACTCGCCCTCCGGGTCATCGGCTGCCAGCATGCGGGTCTCGCTGGTGAGCGTACTGCCCAGATAGATCATCAGATAGCGATCGGACTTGCTCCGTTGCACGGTGGTATAGAAGGTGTTGTCGGCCTCCTCATAAACGGTGACCGCGTCGCTGTAGGGCTGACCCAACACGTGCCGCTTGACCCGGAAGGGCAGCAGCGTGGTGGGCTCCTTCTCGACCACGAACACGGTGCGGTTGTCGTCGGCGAAGACAATCGCGCCGGAGACGTCGCTGATTTCATCGCTCAGCCACTGCCCGGTAGTCAGATCCTTGAAGCGGATGACGTACTCGCGCCGTCCGACGGTGTCCTCGGCGACCGCCATGATCTGGCCGTTCTCGCTGACCACCAGATTGCCGGCCTGGTAGTAGCTATGCCCCTTCGCCCGCTCGTTGCCGTCGAGGATGATTTCCTCGGCCGCACTCATGCTGCCCTTGCGGCGAGCGTAGATCGGGTATTCCTGGCCGGTCTCGAAGCGGCTGTAGTACCAATAGCCGCCATCGAGTTCCGGGACGGAGGAATCGTCCTCCTTGATCCGCGCTCGCATCTCCTCGAACAGGGTCTGCTTGAGCGGCTGCAGCGGGGCGAAGTAGGCCTCGAACCATGCGTGTTCAGCACGCAGATGGGCCAGCACTTCCGGCTCGCTGCGGCTGTCGTCACGCAACCAGGTATACGGATCGACCCGGCTGCCATGCGGGTCGGTCAGAGTCTGCGGGCGCTTGGCGGCCATCGGCGGTGCCTGTTCCGGCGCAGGCAAGACCTGCGAGGTGTCCGGCGGCAAAGCCACGGCCAACGCGGCAGCGCTCTGCTCGCTCGGGGTGGTTACCGTCGGGGTAGCCGCATCGTCGCACGCGACAATAAGCAGGGACAACGCCAGCAGACCGGAAAGACGCAGCGAGAACTTCGATGTCATGGCAAAACCTGAGCGGAAGCGAGCCGGCAAAGATACCCTGTTTTCGCCGGGCCGCCATGAACGGAAAGTCAGTGGGTGGGGGCGAAGCAGTCTTGTGAGTCAGAGGTGGAGGGCCGAGGGCCGAAACCGCGCTGTCGAATGGAGTCGCGGCCACCGGCGCGAACGGAACCGGCGCAAAGATCGTGGCACTGCGCGCGCCGGGACCGCGCTACTTCACTGGCCACTGGTACTGGCTACTGGAACTGCTCTTCCCAGCCCTCAGCCCTCAGCCCTCAGCCCTCAGCCCTCAGCCCTCAGCGATGATACGGATGCCCATCCAGTATGCAGTGGGCGCGATACAGCTGCTCGGCGACGATCACCCGCACCAGTGCGTGCGGCAGGGTCATCGCGCCGAGTGACCAGCATTGTTCGCAACGGTCGCGGTCCTCGTCCAGCAAACCATCGGGCCCACCGATCAGGAAGCAGGGCAGGCGGGATTCGAGTTGCCAGCGGGTCAGCTGCTCGGCCAGTTGATCGCTGGACCAGGCCTTGCCGCGGCTGTCCAGAGCAATCCGCCAGCCGCCGGCCGGCACCGCGGCGAGCAGGCGCTGACTTTCATCGCGGCGTGCTTCCTGATCGCTGCGGCCCTTGCCGC
>JBGTIE010000108.1:0-3452 GCA_041745855.1 Lysobacterales bacterium
GCCGCGCACGTTCAGCAGCGCGTGTGCCAAGACACTGCCATCGTCGGCAAGGAAGCAGGCAGGCTCGGCCACTGCGTCGGTCAGCTCGACTTTCCCATACAGGCGCGAGGGAGCCAGCCACAGATCGCCCTGCGGCGTGTCGTGACCGGCGTCGGCGGGCAGCGCCACCGGATGCAGCCAGTCCAGCAGTTGCATCGCGGAGCGCGCATCGGCAGCCAGGGTGGATGCCGGATCGAGCAGTTCCGATTCGCTGTACTGCCGCAGCAAGCGGCGCTGGGCGAAGGCATAGGCGATAGTCGAGTCGCCCAGCGCAACCCCGAAGTCGCGCTCGGCCGCAGCCCGTTTGGGACCTGCCAGGTGGGCCACATACCACTGCGGATGGGCATTGCCGACTCTTTCCACCAGTGCCGCCGGCGGCGCCGTACCAACGAGGATCACGAATACCCGAAAGCGCTCCGACTCGATCTGCCCGCGCAAGTGACGCATGGGCGCGACCCACGCCGCCGCATCGGCTAGCTCGGAGTCAGACGGGAGAAACAGCAGCAACCCGGCGTCATAGCCATGCGCACACATCGGGCATTCGCGCCGACCGGCATAGGCTCCGCTCAGATGCATCGGATCGAAGGCCGGCAAGGCATCCCAGGTCTGCAGTGGCTGCGCCCGCGCCGGCGCCCCCTGGATGCAGCCGATCGTGAGCAGCGAGGCGGCAAGGATGATGGCAATGGTTGGCAAGCGCATGGTCGGTTCCAGTCGGGGGCTTGTGACTGGAGAGTGGGTGGAGGGTGGGAGTGTTAACGGCGTGGGTGGGGGACGTGAGTGAAAGTGTTGCCGTGAGGCATCTGCATGGATTCGAGGGCCCAGGGCTCAGGGCCCAGGGCCCAGTTCAGCAACCAGCCTCGAATCGGCCCTTGACCTTCTGGGCCCTGAGCCCTGGGCCCTGGGCCCTGAAACCAAAGCATCCGCGTGACTCGAATCCCTCAATAGCAGCACGACTCACGTCCACCGCGGCCTGTTAACGTTTCCTCTCCCGCCGGTCTCTGTCTATCCATGAGCCCACCGCATCCGTGACTAGCGCAAGCACCCCTGAGCCCGTCGTCAGCGAGGCCGTCTTCAGCGAGCCCGCTGCCATCGAGCCCGTGGCCCGCCGGGTGGCGCAGGCGACGGGCGGCTCGCAGGAGGCCTGCAGCTGGCTGTACCGGCGCTACCTGCCGCTGGTGCACGGTCTGCTGCTGGCGCGGTTCCGGCCGGCGATTGCCGATGAGCTGACCCAGGAGTGCTTTGCCCTGGCCTTCCAGCGTCTGCGGCAGTTGCGTGAACCGGCCCACTTTGGCGCCTGGATCGCGACCATCGCGCGTCATCTACGCAGCCGGGAGGGTGCTCGCGAAGAGCCCATCGACGAGCAATTCGATGTCCAGGATCCCCACGCCGATCCGGCCCGGCAGGCCGAGGCGGCGTGCCTGCTGGCGGCCATCCGTTCCCTGCCCGGGAGCTATGCCGAGACCCTTGCGCTGCGCCTGGTGGAAGGCATGAGCGGTGCGGAGATCGCACAGCTGACCGGCCTGACCCCCGATTCGGTACGGGTGAACCTGCATCGCGGCATGCGCAAGCTGCGCGAGCTGGTGGGTATGCCTGGAGACAAAGACGCATGACAGAGCGAACTGATCCATTGACCGACCCCTTGTGGGATCCTCGCCTGCCGGCCGATGCGGAGCTGCAGCGCCTGGAAAGCCTGCTGGCACCGTATGCCGCAGCGCGGCGACCAAGGCTGGCACAACCGCCGCTGGTCCGGCGACAAGCCCGGTTCAAGCCACGTCGATGGGCCCTCGGTCTGGCGACGGCGGCGGGTTTGCTGCTGGGTCTTTGGAGTGCGCATTCGTACCGCCTGTCCTGGCCCGAGAACCAGCCGTGGTCATTGAAGCATGCGTCCGGTCAAAGCCAGCTGGCACCGGGCGAGCGGCTGCAGACGGGCAGCAACGAGATCGCCGAGCTGAAGGTGGCGCGCATCGGCAGCCTGCAGGTCGCACCGGGTAGCGCGGTGAGGCTGCTCGGCAGCCGCAGCGGGCGGCACCGGATCGAGCTGGAACATGGCCGCGTGCAGGCGCGGATCTGGGCGCCGCCGGGGCATTTCGCAGTCAGCAGCGGCTCGATGCGGGTGGTCGATCTGGGCTGCGAATTCATCCTCGAACGCGACCACGATGGTAGCGGCCACTTGCGCGTGCTCAGCGGCTGGGTGCAACAGCACATCGGCGGGCAGGAACAGCTGGTTCCGGCCGGCCATGCACTGAGTTTCAGCGCCGATGCCGCCGATACGCCACTACGTGATGACGCCTCATCAGCAATGCGCGCGGCGGTGGCCGCGCTCGATCAGGCGATGCGGCGCAAAACCGACGTTCAAACGCTGGACCTGTTGACCGGCGCGGTGGCGCGGTCGGCTCGCGATGCCGATCAGTACACGCTGATGAGTCTGCTGCTGCGTGACCCGACCCTCGCCGCCGGTCCGCTCTATCCCCGATTGGCGCAGGCGCTGCAAATGCCTGCAGACGACGACGCCCACCGGGCCGACTGGATCGAAGGCGACCACGCCGCGATCGAGATCTGGTGGCGGCGCCTGCCCAGCCAGCCCAAGCGCTGGTGGACCCACTGGCGCGACGCGTTCTAGCAAGGATACTTCACGACCTGCGTGCTCAAGCCGCTCGCAGCGCCTCCTTCTTGCGCTCCCGAGGCTGTAACAGCCGATCGGATTCCGCCTTGACCACCGCGTAGCACTCGCAACTGAGCTTCTCCAGGCGCGGCCGGTCGAGCACCGTGATCTTGCCGCGGCTATAGCGGATGACACCGAGCCTCTGCATTTTGCCAGCCGCTTCGGTCACCCCTTCCCGCCGCACGCCCAACATGTTGGCAATCAATTCCTGAGTCATCGTCAGCTGGTTGGAGTTCAAACGATCCAGCGACAGCAGCAGCCAGCGGGCCAGCTGCTGATCTATCGAATGGTGCCGGTTGCAGACCGCGGTCTGCGCCATCTGGGTGATCAGGGCCTGGGTATAGCGCAACATCAGCACCAGCAATTCGCCGTGCCGATTGAATTCTTCCTTCATCACCGGCGCGCGCAGGCGGTAGGCATGGCCGGAACTCTGCACCACCGCCCTGCTCGGAGTGGTCTCGCCACCCATGAACAGGGGCAGGCCGACCAGCCCTTCGTTGCCGACCACCGAGATCTCGGCCGAGGCGCCGTCTTCCATTACGTAAAGCAGCGAAACGATGCAATCGGTCGGATAATAGACGTGGCGCAGGGCGCCTCCAGATTCGTACAACACCTTGCCCAGCGGCATCTCCACCGTTTCCAGATGCTCCGTGATGCGCTCCATGACCTCGTCGGACAACGCGGCCAGCAAGTAGTTTTCACTCGGATTGTTCGGTATGGTCACGACACCATCCTTCCGCAATGGAGTGAT
>JBGTIE010000109.1:0-10139 GCA_041745855.1 Lysobacterales bacterium
CAGCGCCTCGGTATTGCTGACCGAAATGGCCGGCGCGCGGCTGCCGGTGGTGGTCGCCCACGGCGAGGGCAGGGCGGAGTTCGACTCGGCCGCCGACCAGTCCAGTGCGCAGGTCTGCCTGCGTTTTGCCGGCGGCGGTGATACCTTCCCGGCCAATCCCAACGGTTCGCCGGCCGGCATTACCGGTTTGACCGCGGCCGACGGCCGGGTCACCATCCTGATGCCGCACCCGGAACGGATCTTTCTGAGCCGGCAACTGTCCTGGAAGCCGGCATCCTGGACGCATCAGGCTTCCCCCTGGATGCGCTTGTTCCACAACGCGAGGCGCTTCGTGCGTAGCTGAAGACATGTTTCTAGGCCCATTGCGAACACTGCTGTTCAGCGCCGCCCTGTGGCTGCCGCTGGCATTCTTCATCTGGTTCTACCTGTCGGCGATCCTGGTCATGCCGGTGCGCTGGCTGGCCGAACTGGTGCTGGTCAGCTGGATGCCGCACATTTTTACCGGCAGCGAGCAGTCCGGTTATCTGGTGACCATGTTCACCCAGCTGCCGATCGACCAGGGCATGCTGCCGCCCGGGGTCGACCCGAGCATGGTTGAGCCGATCAGCATCGAGGTCAATCCGATGATCTATGGCTACAGCTTCCCGGTCCTGATCGGGCTGGTCATGGCCACGCCGCTGTTGTTGCGCCAGCGTGCCCTGCAGATCGCCATTGCGCTCGCCTGCCTGTGGCCAGTACAAAGCTTTGGGGTGGTCTTCGATGTACTGAAGTCGCTTCGCTTCGAGAGCGGCAACGTCGGCATCGCGGCGATGGAGAACGTCGGCCTGTCGGCCAATCTGCTCGCGTTCTGCTACCAGGCGGGTTACCTGATCTTGCCGGCGGTGTTCCCGATCTTCCTATGGGTGGCGATGAACCGCGAGTTCATCCAGCGCCTGGTGACGGTCGACGACGATCGGCTGGAAGACGTCGCCTACGGCGTGCCTGAGCCGAAGTCGAAAGCGAAGGCCGAAAGCGACAGCGTCAGCGCGCCGCAGAAGGATCCGACGCCGTGATGAGCAGCGCCGAAGCCGGCACCGAAGGCGCCGCCCCGGTCGAGGTCATCGCGCCGATTTCCGATCAGGAAGCGCGCATCGTGCAGGTGCTGATCGATCGCGCCCGGTTGAAGGACGCCGACCTGCAGCGCGCCCGCCGGGTCCATGCGGAGAATTCCGAAGGCAGCCTGCTCGCGCTGCTGACACGGCTGGGCCTGGCCGGTGAACGCGAAGTCGCCGAGGCCAGCGGCGAGGTGCTGCAACTGCCGTTGGTGTCGGCCAAGGATTGCCCCGAAGTACCGCCGTCGGGCGTGCAGCTGAGCCTGCGCTTCCTGAAGCATTTCCACGTCGTGCCGGTGGGCGAAACCGAAGATCAGATCACCCTGCTGGTGGCCGACCCGAACGATCCCTATCCGGTCCAGGCCGCGCGCATGGCGACCGGTCGGGCGGTCCAGGTGCAGATCGGCCTGCGCAGCGAGATCGACGATCTGATAGAGCGCTATTACGGTCAGGGCCGGTCGGCGATGGGCGCGATCGTCGAGAACCTGAGCGAGGACGGTGGCGGCGAGGACGATGTCGAACATCTGCGTGATCTGGCCTCCGAGGCACCGGTCATCCGGCTGGTCAACCTGCTGATGCAGCGGGCGGTCGAGGCGCGCGCCTCGGACATCCACATCGAGCCGTTTGAAAACCGTCTGCGCGTGCGCTATCGCATCGACGGTGTGTTGCAGGAAGTCGAATCACCACCGTCGAGTTCCGCCGCGGCGGTGATCTCGCGGGTCAAGATCATGGCCAAGCTGAATATCGCCGAACGCCGTTTGCCGCAGGACGGACGCATCCTTTTGCGGGTGCAGGGCAAGGAGTTGGACCTGCGCGTGTCGACCGTGCCAACCGCCTATGGCGAGAGCGTGGTGATGCGTATCCTCGATCGAGAAAACGTCGTGCTGGACTTCCATTCGCTCGGCTTCACCGACGAGTTCCTGCCGCGCTTCATGAAGGTGCTGGAGATGCCGCACGGCATCCTGCTGGTCACCGGCCCGACCGGCTCGGGCAAGACCACCACGCTGTACACCGCGCTGGAGAAACTCAACACCGCCGAAGTCAAGATCATCACGGTCGAGGACCCGGTCGAGTACCAGATCGAGGGCGTCAACCAGATTCAGGCCAAGCCGCAGATCGGGATGGACTTCGCCCACGCGCTGCGCTCGATCGTGCGGCAGGACCCGGACGTGATCATGATCGGCGAAATGCGCGATTTGGAGACCGCCAAGATCGCGATCCAGTCCGCACTGACTGGCCATCTGGTGCTCTCCACCCTGCACACCAACAACGCCGCCGGCGCGGTCACCCGCCTGCTCGACATGGGAGTGGACGACTATCTGCTGTGTTCGACCGTCAACGGCGTCCTCGCCCAGCGGCTTGTGCGCCGGCTCGATCCGATCGACCGCGAGCGCTACGCTGCTTTGCCCGAAGTAGTGACCGAGCACCAGCTGCGCCGCTACACCCAGGACGACCCGGTGATGCTGTACCGGCCGGTGCCGTCCGAGCGCACCCTGACCGGCTACATGGGCCGGACCACGATCATGGAATTCCTGGTCACCTCCGAGCCCCTGCGCCGACTGATCATGCAGCACGCCGACATGAACCGGCTGGAAGAACAGGCCCGCTCCGAAGGCATGCGCACGATGTACGAAGACGGCCTGGTCAAGGCCTTGGGCGGCGTAACGACGCTGGAAGAGGTGTTGAGGGTGACGCAGGAGAACTGATGGACGAGCGCGTCGACATTCCTGGGCGGAGTCGTGGTGGGTATTCGCTTCGAATCCTGGACAGGGCCCAGGGCTCAGGGCCCAGGGCCCAGTTCGGGTCGCGCGCTTTCTGGGCCCTGTGCCCTGGGCCCTGGGCCCTCGGCGCCATAATCGATACTCACTCTCGCGTACGCTCGGACCACATCGGAGCCACAAGCTAGTGCCAGCCTTCCGCTACAAAGCCGTCGCCCCGTCCGGCGAAGTGCTGCAGGGGCAGATGGACGCTGACAGTCTGGACGATGTCATCGCGCGGCTGCAGGAACAGGGCAATCTGCCGCTGGAGGCGGTGTCGGCCGATGCGCCCGGTGCGGTCGGCCTGGCCAACCTGTTTCGCTCCAGCGGCATCTCGCAGGACGAGGTGGCGCAGTTCACCCAGCAGCTGGCGACGCTGCTCGGGGCAGGCCTGCCGTTGGACCGGGCACTGCAGATCCAGGTCGATCTGGGCGAGAAGGATCGCTTCCGAAGGCTGGTGCAGCGAATCCGCGACGATGTGCGCGGCGGCACGTCGCTGTCCGAATCGCTCGACCGCCAGCATGGCGTTTTCTCGCGGCTGTACATCAACATGGTCCGCGCCGGCGAAGTGGGCGGCACGCTGGATCAGACCCTGACCCGGCTGGGTGAGTATCTGGAGCGCTCGAAGGATCTGAAGTCCTCGATCGTCTCGGCGCTGATCTATCCGTGCATCCTGCTGGTCCTGGCCGGCGCGGCGCTGGTGTTCCTGCTGTTGTTCGTGATCCCGCGCTTCACCCCGATCTTCGAGGAACTGGGCGGTGATTTGCCCTTGTTGACCCAGATCGTGCTGGCGCTGGCGAATGCCCTGCGCTACGGCTGGTGGGCGATCGCGCTGGGCATCTTCGGGGTCTTCTATTATTTCCGCCAACAGTTCGCCCACCCGAGTTCCCGGCTGATCTGGGATGGCCGGCTGTTGCGGATCAAGGGACTCGGCGACCTGCTGGCGAAGATCGACACCGCCCGCCTGGCCCGCACTACCGGCACCTTGCTGAAGAATGGCGTGCCGCTGCTCGGCAGCCTGTCGATTGCCCGCAATGTGCTTACCAACACCTTGCTGGCACAGAAGGTCGAGGAAGCCAGCAAGGAGGTGAAGACCGGCGGCCGGCTCGCCCACTCGCTGACCGAAGGCGGCCTGTTTCCGCGGCTGGCGCTGCAGATGGTCAGCGTCGGTGAGGAGACCGGCCAACTCGACATCATGTTGCTGAAGGTGGCCGACACCTACGACCGCGAAGTGCGGGTCGCGATCGACCGGATGATGTCGGCGCTGGTGCCGGTGGTCACGATCATCCTGGCCGCCTTCATCGCGATGATCGTGCTGTCGATGGTGATGGCGATCATGTCGATGAATGAGTTGTTTGCTTGAGAGCAGGGGTGAGGGCTGAGGGCTGAGGGGTCAGAAGAGCGAGGGCCCAGGGCCCAGGGCCCAGAAGAGCCACGGGAGTCAGCTTGTGCGGCGCGGTGCCGGGAGTCGGGGTCGGAATCGGAATCGGAATCGAGGGCAGGGGTTTGGCCACCAACGATTAGCTGTGTACCGGGCAATTATCGAGAACATCATCAGATAGGACTGGCGGAGGTTCACGGAAGTGGCAGGCGGAGACGCCGGACAAGGATCGATTCCGATGCCGATTCCGACCCCGACCCCGAGGTGAGCTCTCTGGCGGCAGAGAACCGACGTTCACGGGAGCGGCTTCAGCATCACTTTGAACCGCACCCGCTTGCTCTGCTCTCCTTTGTGTCCTTTGTGTCCTTCGTGTTGAATGCTCTGGCCCTGGGTGTTCGCGACCGCGCTTTCGCGCCAGGGAACCTTGGGCGCGGATGTCGGTCGGAACTGGACTGACCGGCAACTACAGTCGCTTCGGCTTGCGCGAAGTGGCGGCAGGCTCTAGCTTGCGTAGCTTGGGTTGAGTCCTGCCAGAGCCCTGGAGTCCGGCCGGATTCCATGCGGTCGCGGCCGAGCCATGAATCCACTGAACACGAGAGGTGATACGGCGATGACCATACGAGGACGATTCAATCGCGGTCAGACGGGTTTCAGTCTGATCGAGGTGCTGCTGGTGCTGGCGTTGATCGCGGCAATCGGTGCGCTGGTGGCGCAGAACATCTTTGGCGCCGGTGAGAAGGCGAAGGTTCGTCTGGCCCAGGGCGCGGTCAAGAAGATCAGCATGGCGGTCGACAACTACTATATCGACACCGGCAATCTGCCGGCCAAGCTCGACGACCTGATCAGCCGACCCGGCAGTGGCGGCGGCTGGGATGGCCCCTATCTGAAGGAAAACGAGTTGAAGGATCCGTGGGATCAGCCCTTTCAGTACAAGGCCCCCGGTGACCATGGGCCGTACGACATCATGTCCTTTGGCGCCGACAAGAAGCCCGGAGGGGATGAGAAGGGCAGAGACATCGGCAACTGGATGAGCTGAGCCGGCCGGGCTGCGGTACGCCCAGCCTGCTGGTCAGCCCATGAACGCCGACCTCTACCCGCCCAGAGCTCAGCAACTGGCACCGGCCCGTTCCGGCGCCGGTTTCACGCTGCTGGAGATGCTCGCGGTGCTCGCCATCGTGTCGATGGTGGCCGGCGTGTTCACGATTTCGATCGTTGGCCGGCTCGAGAGCATGAAGGTCAGCGGCGCGGCCAAGGATGTGATGGCGGAACTGCGCTACACGCGCAGCAAGGCCATTGTCAGCCGTTCCGAACAGGTGCTGGAGATCGATGTGGAAGCGCGCACCGTGCAGGGTCCTGGCCGGCAGCCGGTGCAGTTGCCCGAGGAAATCGAGCTGCGGCTGCTGACTGCGCAGCAGGAAGTCAGCGGTAGCAGCAAAGGCGCGATCCGCTTCTTTTCCGACGGCGGCTCGACCGGCGGCAAAGTCACCTTGCTGACCGAGTCACGCCAATGGGAAGTCAAGGTCTCCTGGCTGACCGGAGAGATCGAGCTCGATGATGGCCGCGATGAAGGTTGATGCCCGTCAGCGCGGCCTGGGCCGGCGCCGCGCGCGCGGATTCACGCTGCTGGAGGTGCTGGCCGCGTTCGTGGTCTTCGTGCTGATCTTCGGCAGCATTCTGGAAACCCTGTCGCTGGCCGGGCGCAATTCGCGCCGCAGCGCCGACATCACCACCGCCGCGCAATGGGCGCAGAGCAAGCTCGACGCGGTTGGCATCGACCCGCCGCTGGAACAGGGCGGCGAGAGCGCGCGCTTCGACGATCGCTATCGCTACAGACTGGAGATCAGCACCTTCGAGCCCCCGGTGATCGAGGGCCAGATGACACCGGCGGTAGCGGTCGACATGTTCCGGATCGAACTGATCGTGACCTGGTCGGACGGTTACCGTGAGCGCGAACAGCGTTTCGTCACGGTTCGATCCCGGCTCAAGGAAGGGAACGTCTGAGCATGCACAAGGCGCGGATTCCAAATCGCTCCAGGACCAGCGGCGCAGCGCCCTCGCGCGGCTTCACGCTGATCGAACTGCTGCTCGCGATCAGTCTGCTCGCGCTGCTGTTCGCGATGGCCTATGCCGGCTTGCGCGGCGGGGTGAAGGCGGCCGATGCCGGCGAGGCGCTGATCGACCGCACCAATCGGGTCCGGGTGACCCAGGAGTTCCTGCGTCACCAGCTCTCACGCCTGTTGCCGCTGGCGATCGAGCAGGACACGACGACCGGCGAGGTGACCGTGTTCGAGGGCGAGCGCTCGAAAATCCGCTTTGTGGGGCCGATGCCGGGCTATCTGGGTTCCGGCGGTCCCTATGTGCAGGAACTGGAACTCATTCGCGACGGTGGTAACCGCCAACTGGTGTTTCGGCACTGGCTGTTGAACGGCTTCGATGCCAATGAGGCCAAACGTGACGAGGTGCTGCCGGTGCGGCTGCTTGAGGGTATCCGGCGCGGCGGCTTCGAGTTCCGCACGGTTGATGACAGCGGCCAGATCAGCAACTGGGAAGGCAATTGGGAGAACCAGACGCAGACACCGCTGATGATCCGGCTGGAACTGGAGATGGCCGATGGCAGCCGGTTGGTCTGGCCGACGCTGGATGTGGCCATGGTGGTCGATGCCGGTTCTACCCGCGGCAATGTGCGCGGCAACTTCTTCAACACCCAGACCCAATGAAACACAAGGCCCGCAGCACCAGACGCCCCATTCAGCCACGCCAGCGGCAGCGTGAGCGGGGCATTGCGTTGATCATGGTGCTGTGGCTGTCGATCCTGCTGGCGGTGCTGGTCGCGAGCTTTTCCATCGCTGCGCGTATCGAGACCCTGCAGGCGCGCAATCTGGTCGATTCGGTCCAGGCCCGCTATGCTGCCGAAGCGGGCCTGCACCTGGCCGTCTACCAGTTGCGCATGCCCGATCCGCTGCAGCGCTGGACCGGCGACGGGCGCAGCTACCAGTTCGATCTCGAGGGTACCCTGATCGACATCCAGCTGATCGACGAGTCGGGCAAGGTGGACGTCAACGCGGCCGACCTGCCGACCCTGCTGCAGTTGTTTCAGCAGGCCGGTCGGACGCTGGAGGATGCCGAAATCCTGACTTCCCGTGTGATGGACTGGCGCGATCCGGATGATCTGATTACCGAGCCCGGCGGTGCCGAGAAGGACGACTACGAGGCGGCCGGACTGTCTTACGGCCCGCGTGACCAGCCGTTCCAGACGGTCGATGAGATCCAGCAGGTGATGGGCATGGACTTCGACACCTATCGGCGGCTGGAGCCGCTGGTGACGATCTACTCCGGCCGGACCGAGCCGAACTGGGCGCTGGCGCCGCGGGAGGTACTGATGGCCTTCCTCCAGGCAGATCCGCTGGCGATCGACCAGTTCATTGAAATGCGCGAGACTTCCCCGCCCGGCACACCGCTGGTTTTACCCGATGGCCGGCCCGCCTTGGCCCAGGGCGGTGGACTGACGTACACTGTGCGGTCGCTTGCGACGCTCCCGAGTGGCGCCTCGGCCACGCTGGAGGCGACCATCCGTCTGGGTACCGGCAGCGTTGCCTCCAGGCCTTTCCGGATCGTTCGCTGGCGCGATACACCCAATTCCTAGAAGCCTGATGACCCCAATCCTCACCCAACCGCTGGAACGGCTCCGCGAACGCTACGCCGAAAGTGGCCTGCGCACCTTCCTGTGCTGGTGGCGCGACGAGTTGTTCGATTGTCTGCCGCCGCACTGGCGCGACTTCCTGCGCCACGAGCCTGCTCGTCTGGTGGTCTGGCTGGAAGGCGAGCGGCTGCGTTTCGAACGCCGCCGCGGCGATCAGCTGGAGGGGACGCTGAGCGCACCGCAAAGCGAGTTGCAGATGGACCGTCGACCGCTCGATGGGTTGATCGGCCATGGCGACGAGCGAGTGACGCAGATCATCGTGGCGTTGCCGGGCAGCGATGTCATGCGGCGGCGCTTGCAGTTGCCGGAAGCCGCCAAGGCCAATCTGAACCAGGTGCTGGCTTTCGAGATGGATCGGCAGACACCGTTCAAGGCGGACCAGGTGTACTTCGATGCCCGCGTGCTCAAGCGTGATCCGCAGACCCGTCAACTGGCGGTGGATCTGGCGGTGGTACCCAGGGGAATCGTGGAACAGGCGGTCGCCCGACTGGCGACCCTGGAGATCGCTCCGACCGTCATCGATGGCAGTGCCGGCTCGGAACGACTCGGCTTCAACCTGCTGCCGGCGGTCCTGCGCACTCATCAGACTGACCGCCGCACGCGCATCAACTGGATCCTCGCCGTTGGCGCGGTGGCGCTGGTCGGGGTGGTGATGTGGCAGTCGCTGGTGCTGCGCGAGCAGACCATGGAGACCTTGCTGGCCGATGTCGAGATCGCCAAGCAGGAGGCATTGCAGAGCGCCGAACTCGAACGCCAGGTACGCGAGGCGATCAACGCGGCCAACTTCCTCGCGCGCAAGCGCCTGGAGCGGCCGGCGACAATCGAGATCCTGCGCGAACTCACCCAGTTGATTCCGGACGGTACCTGGCTGGAGCGCCTGAGTTTCGTCGGCGAACAGGTCCAGATCCAGGGCCAGAGCGAGCGCGCCGATCAGCTGATCGGCATTCTCGGCCAGTCGCGCTATCTCGAGTCCCCGACTTTCCAGGGAATCATTCAGCCGGACGGTCAGACCCGCAAGGAGCGCTTCACGATCATGGCCAAGGTCCGCATGCCTGCACAGGAGGACAGCAATGGCACTAACGCTGTTGCCCGAGCCGAGTAAGCGCCGGCCGGTGGCCATCGCGCTGTTCGTCGCGGCGCTGGTGCTGCTGTATTTCCTGCTCCTGCATGGCTTCGTCGCGCGCCATCTGGAGTATGGTGGGCAGATCGAGGATCTGCTTGCCCAGGAACAGCGTTTCCGCGCCAAGGCGATGGAACGGCCGGGCCTGGAGCAGCGCCTGGCCGAAATCCGCCGGCAGGAAGCGGGCAACTCCCACTTTCTGCCGGACCAGAGCTTCGATCTGGCCGCGGCTTCCCTCAACAGCCGGCTCAAGCAGGTGATCGTGGCCCAGGCCAGCGATCAGCAGCGCTGTCAGGTCATCAGCAGTCAGAACGAGAGGGCGCGTGAGCCTGAGTTGTACGAGCGGGTCACGATCAAGGTCCGGATGCGCTGCGACCTGCCTGATCTGTCCAAGATCCTGCACGTGCTGGAAACCCAGAGCCCGTCCCTGCTGGTGACCGAGCTGAATTTGTTCCAGCAGGTCTTCACCGGCGCTGGCGGCGCGGCCATGCTCGGCAGCATGGATATCCGCTTCGATCTGTCCGGCTACATCCGCAAACCCGGAGGCGAGGCGTGAACGGGCTGACGCCGGCCAAACTGATCACCTTCGTGCTCGCGGGTCTGTGCGGTTTGATGCTGTTGATCGCCCTGATCCAGAGCCTGGGCATCGGCTCGGGCTACACCCTGCAAGCGCCCGCGCCCGAGACACTCGACAGCGCCCTGCAGGAACCATTGATGGTGGTGCAGAACAATCTGGCGGATATCACCGCCTACAACGAGATCGAGCAGCGCCCCTTGTTCAACGCCGATCGCCGGCCGCAGGCGGTGCAGGTCGCCGATACACCGATCGAGCAGCCGGTGGTCGCGCCGGTGCCCCTGAACGCCACCCTCGCCGGTATCGTGCTGACGCCCATGGCGCGGGTGGCGCTGGTGCGCAACGATGCCACCCAGGAGGTCTTCCGTGTCCGCGAGGGCATGCCCCTGCCTGGTGACCTCGGCGGTTGGCGGCTGAAGGAACTTAAGCCGCGCGACGCCGTCTTCGATGGGGGCAGCCAGGGCGAGGCGATGCTGAAACTGGACCCGGCCGACGAAACGCCGCCGGCGCCGCCGC
>JBGTIE010000110.1:0-9397 GCA_041745855.1 Lysobacterales bacterium
CGCCGACCTGCAGGCTTTCCTCGATGGCCGACCGGTCCAGGCCCGCGGCGGCCACGGCTGGTACCGCGCCCGCAAGTTCATCGCCCGCCACCGCTGGGCAGTCACCGCGGCTGGCCTGACCGCGCTGGCGCTGATCGGCTCGAGCGTGCTGACGTACCTGCAATCCCGCGAAGCCCAGTCTCAGCGTGATACCGCCCAACTCGCCCTGACCGACGCAGAGCAACAGCGCGACCGCGCCCAGAGAGTCACCCAGTTCCTGATCGACGCCTTCGCAGCAGCCAATCCGGGTGGGGAACTGGGCAAGGATGTGACGGCGCGCGACATCCTCGATCGTGGTGCGAAAGAGCTGGATAATGAGCTGCATGATCAGCCCGAGCTGAAGATTCAGATGCTGCTGACGATTGCACGCGCTCAAATGGCCCTTTCACTTCACACCGAAGCCAGAATGTCGTCGGAAAAGGCGCTGAAAATTGCGCATAGCAGGGAAGAAATCGTCATGGCTGCGGCTCTTTCGGCGCAGGCCTACCTCAACCTGGCGCAGTTTGACACTGGGCTTGGCTATATAGCGGAATACGAAAGTGTTGCCAACGGAGTTACCGCGGCGGACGTACTGCTTGAGAGAATGCGGGTAGACCTGCTGCTCTTCTCGGGAGATCGTGAAGGCGCGCTTGCCGCCGCCGAACTTACGCTCAGAAGGTTTCATCCACACAAGGACAACGAATTGGTAATTCCGCATCTGGCGTGGATTGGCCTCCGCCGTTCATTCCTGCTCACGAGGAAGCAGCAGTTTAACGAAGCGCTGGCCGGGTTTGATGCCATCCAGCAACTAGTGAGTAAAGGAGTCTTGCGTGACAAGGAGCTTGAAGTACGCCTTCTGCGAGGAAGGTCCATTACGCTATCGGTCTCTGGTAACCACGAGGAGGCAATTGACTTTGCGCGCAGGGCTTTGGCCCTGACTTATGAGACCTATGGCAAGACTTCCAGTATTACTATAGGCGCGATCTCCTCGCTTTTCAACGCATTGATGCGAAGCGAAAACTACAACGAAGCGTATACTGTTGCAAAAGAGATGCTGGAATTGTCGCTTGAATTGAGTAAGCTTACTGGTGTCGAAGAGGAGGCTTATTCCGCAATGTTCAACGTTGCCAATGCAGCGTCTATGCTAGGTCGGCACGAAGAAGCAGATGTCGCGTACGAGCAGGCCATTGAGCTGATTTCTGGATTGTACGATACAGGTTCCAGGAACATGTTTGTATACAGAGTTTCAAGAGGAATGCATTGGATGCGCACCAAACGCTACGAAGAAGCACGGGAGCAATTGGAGAGTGCACTGGCACTTGTGGCAATTCCTGAATCGGAGATTCGCGACATGCAGTCTGGAAAAGAGGCGCTAGCTGCTCTCGGCGAAATACGCAACATAGAGGATTTGAAATGAATAAATTGATTTTTTGCATGATTTTGGCTGGTAGTTGCCTGGCGGTGTCCGCTCGGGGAACCGGTCTTTGCGATCGGGACACGGTGGTTGAGTCGCTTTGTGACTCTGGATTGATTCCGTTCTCGCCTTTGCCTCAATGGAATTCCGCTTTTGTTGGCTATCCGGATCTGCTGAACGTTCCGAGAATTGGGGAGACGGGTTCTGACTGTGACAATGCAATCATTTGCGGGGATTATCAGTTTCCTGGCTTAACGGGTTATCGTGAAATTGATACAAAGAACGGTTATGCGCCGAATGAGTACCTTCGTACACATTCCAGTTTTCACTGGTCACCTTCCGCGTTTGCGAATAGCGACGCCAGCCAATTGACGTTCACCCGCATACGCTATGAGACGAGCAAGGGTGGCATGACGGAAATTGATGTGAGTCTCGTGAGAGAAGGAAGCACCAAGTTGCAGATTAGTAGCACGCAGCCTCAGTTGTTTTGGCAGGGAGAAGTTCCACCCGGGCTGATTCGCATCGGCGGAGGATTCAGCCGTGATGGGGCCCAATACTTTTACGTGATTGCAGGGGCTGACCTGGATCTGACGAAAGGGCGCGTTCTGGTGATGAGCCTCACACCGCCACCGATTTCGGAGCTTGCCCATGCAAGCATTGATGGGGTGCAGCTTTTTTCGCTTTCCGGGTTGCGGCCGGCAAGCTATCAGTTCGGGAACATTTACTCGAGCTTTGGCGTGCTTGGTTCCAATCCTGGTGGCGGTTTGGTGCCAATAGCCGAGTTCCCGGATTTCAAATTGAGTGTGGAAGCTGTTCCCTATACGCAGTAGCCGACCGGGTTGTATTGCGCGGGGCGGGGTTTGATATGCTGACCTGGCGGTCGCGATGAGGGATTCGTTTCTCTTGCCATCGCCAGCGTCAGCAGGGATGATCCGGGCTCGCTTTGCCGCTCGAGATCAGCCCATGCGCTCTGTTCCGAAGACCCTGTCTGCCGCCATCAGTGTGGTTCTGTTGGCCACTTCCAGCCATGCCGCCGTCTGGCGGGTCGAGAACGTGCCTGCCGAATCCTTGCCTGCGCTGCAGGCTCAGGTCGAGCGCAGTTATGACTACGGCGGCTACGTCTGGATCGAATCCGATCAGCCACCGAGTGTGCCGGCCGGGACGAAGGTCAGCGTGGTCGAGGACGCCGGTCGCTTGCGATTTGGCGCGGTGGATTTCGATCCGCTGCGGGAGGCGCTGCCGGCGGTCAACCAGCAGTACAGCACCACACCCAGCGGTCACGGGCTACGGCTGCTGCAGTTGCACGCCCCGGCCAAGGCCGGCTGGCTGGATGCGCTGAGCGCCGACGGCATGCGCGTGCTGCAGTACTACCCGCATCAGGGCTATCTGGTCTGGGCCGACGAAGCCGCGGTGGCGCGTGCCTCTGCGCGGGAGTTCGTGCGCTGGCAGGGTGAGTTCGTGCACGGCTACAAGATCAACAGCGACCTGCAAGGCCGCGAGGGACCGATCCGCAATGTCCAGGTGCATTTCTACAACGACGGCAACCTCGATCAGATGCGCGACTGGTTCAAGAGCCTGGGCGTTGCCACCGTCGCCGACGGTCCGTCCCAGCCAGACAAGGCCTTCTGGGATATCTGGCTCCAACTCGACGCCTCTCAACTCGATCTGATCGCCTCCCACCCGCAGGTATTGTGGATGGGCTATGCCAGTCCGGAGCGAATCCTGGAAGACGAGATGTCCGACCAGATCCAGGTCGGCAACTATGACGGTGCCGGCGTGCCGCAGGTCGGATATCTCCCCTGGCTGATTGGCTTCGGCTTCGAAGGCACTGGCGTAACCTGGGCGGTGGTCGACACCGGCGCCGATCGAGGTCACCCGGATCTGGCACCCAATCTGGGCACGGGCTTCACGACGCCGGATTGCCCGGGAACTGGGGGTGACGACAGTTCCGACGGCGGTCACGGTACCCACGTCAGCGGGACCATCGTTGGCTTGGGCATCGGCGATGGCCCGGGCGGCAACGACGAAGCGGACGCGCAGGGCTTCCTGTATGGTCTCGGTGTGGCGCCCAGCGCGACGGTCTATCCGGTCAAGTCGGGCTGCGGCAGCTGGCCTCCGGCCGGTGGCTGGCAGCGCCACAGCCAGATCGGTGTGACCGGCGGGGCGATGGGCATGAATGCCAGCTGGACCACCGGTGAGGGTACTGCACACGGCTACCAGGCCTCCGAGCGTACCCATGACCTGATGGTACGCAATGGAGACTTCGATACGCCTGAAGCTGAGCCTTGGGTGATCGTGTTCTCGGCTGGCAATTCGGGCGCGCAAGGTGCCTCGTCGTTGACGGCTCCGAAAGAGGCAAAGAATGTCATCGTCACCGGTGCCAGCCGGAACTTCCGGATTGGTTCCATAGACGCAATTGCAGGTTTTTCGAGTAGAGGCCCCGCCGTCGATGGTCGGGTAGGACCCACGATCACGGCCCCCGGTGAACGGATTGCGTCGACTCGCCGCCGCGCTGGTGCGGCCCAGTGTGGTACCTCGATCGCGGACACGGGCGGCAACTACTCCTTCTGCAGTGGCACTTCGATGGCTGCGCCCCACGCTTCCGGCGCGGTGGTCCAGCTGACCGAGTGGTGGCGCAGCGAGAACGCGGGCGACACACCCAGCCCGGCGATGCTCAAGGCCTTGCTGGTCAACGGCGCAATCGACATGGGAACGCCAGACATCCCGAACAACAACGAAGGCTGGGGCCGCGTCCACGTGCCCAACAGCATCGGCGCCGGCATCGCACGCGAGTATGTCGACCAGACCGAGGTGTTCGACAATACCGGTGAGGAGTACAGCATCACGGTCGGCGTGTCCGATCCCTCCGAGCCGCTCAAGATCACCTTGGCCTGGACTGATGCCGCCGGTGCCGTTGGCGCCAATCCGGCGCTGGTCAACAATCTGGATCTGGAGGTCGTCACTGACGGCAGTACGTATCTGGGGAATGTCTTCAGCAGCGGACAGTCGGTCACCAGCGGCACGGCGGACACTCTCAACAACATCGAGAACGTCTTCGTCGATGTGCCGGGCGGTGATGCGGTGATCACGGTCAAGGCGACTGCCATCAACGGTGATGGCGTCCCCGGCGGTGATGCCACCGATCAGGATTTTGCGCTGATCTGCAGCAACTGCGCGCTCCAGCCCACCTTCACGATGAACGTGGACAGCGCAGTGCAGAGCGTATGTTCGCCGGACGGGGCCGCGTACGGGATCACGATCGGCTCGATCCTGGATTTCGACGAGGACGTGACCCTGAGCATGGTTGGTCATCCCGCCGGGACAACGGCGGGCTTCAGCGACAATCCGGTCACCCCGCCCGGCACCTCCGGGGCGACCATCGGCAGCATGGGCGCGGCGGCTCCGGGCAGCTATGCGCTGACCCTGACCGGCACGTCGGCGACCGTCACCAAGGACCGTGGGCTGCAGTTGAATGTGTTCGATAGCAGCCCCTCCGCTCCAGCGCTGACGTCTCCGGCTGATGCCTCTGCCAATCAGCCGGTGCTGCCGACTCTGGTATGGGAGGCGTCGAGTCAGGCCGCCGAGTATCTGGTCGAACTTGATGACGACCCGGCCTTCGGATCACTGACCTACAGCGAGACGGTGACCGACACCGAGGTCACGCTGGATGTTGATCTGATGACCAACACGACGTATCACTGGCGAGTGACGGCTCGCAATACTTGCGGCGAAACCCTTGCATCGCAATCCTTCAGCTTCCTGACCGCCCCGGCGCCGGGAGAATGCAACACTGGCAACCAGCCCACCGCCGAGTACGAGTACGGCTTCGAAGATGGTGCCAGCGGCTGGACCAGTTCGGGCACCGGCAACACCTGGGCGCAGTCGAGCCAGCGGGCCAATTCCGGCAGCTTCTCGTGGAAGGCGGTCGATCCGAATTCCATCAGCGATCAACGGCTGGTGTCGCCGCCTTTCGATCTCCCCACAGGACAGTCGCCGTTGTCGTTGCAATTCTTCCACTATCGAGACTTGGAAGAGAATGGTGCCAGTGCTTGTTATGACGCGGGGATACTCGAGGTCTCCACCAGCGCAGGTGGCAGCTGGTCGCAGGTTCCGTCCACCGATCTGCTGACCGACCCCTACGATGGCCCGGTCAACTCGCAGTTCAGCAATCCGTTAAGTGGCATGAACGGCTGGTGCAACCTGCGGAGTTGGAGACGCTCGATAGTCGATATCGACGACTATGCCGGTCAGACCGTCCAGTTCCGCTTCCGGTTGGGTTCCGACAGCGGCGTCGGCGCGGAAGGCTGGTACATCGATGACGTGCGGGTGCAGTCCTGCGGCATCGGTGACGACCTGTTCGAGGACGGCTTCGAATGATCGCTAAGGCCTGACGCGCTGGCCGGGCAGTTCCGCTAGGCCGGAGCTGCCCGACTTTCCATTGGGTGGTCACATCCCCGGTGCGACTCAATGTGATGTCTTGAGGACGCTTGTGTGTTACGTTGTCGTACGCACTGGGAGGCCTCAGCACATGGCTACATTGACCATCCGTCTGGATGCACAACTGGAAAGAGAACTCTCTCGAATGGCTGAGTCGGCCAAGCGCACGAAGAGCGAGTTGGTGCGCGACATGCTACGACGTGAAACGGCGCTGGCGAGCTTCGAACAGGCTCGGGCCGCGATCGTACCGCTGGCGGAGCGGGCGGGTTATCTGACTGATGAGGATGTTTTCCGGAACTGCTCGTGAAAGTCCTGTTGGACAGCAATGTCTGGGTCAGCGGCCTGGCCACGCGCGGACTTTGTGCCGACCTGGTGCGGATTGCACTCAACTTGCACGGGCGCGGGGACTTCGAGTTGCTGATCTGCCCTGCAGTCCGCAGCGAGACCTTGCGCATACTTGCAGACAAGTTCAATGTGCCGCACGTGAAGCTCGATCCGGTGAAAGTCACTCTTTCGTGGGCGCGGACGGTCCCCGATCACTCGTGGCCAGCGGGTGATGACTTTCCGGACCCGAACGACATCGTGATCGTCGGCGCGGCTATCGGCGCCGCTGCGGACATGTTTGTTACCGGAGATCGGGCCCTGCTCGAGCTTCGTCGTGTGACCTCGGTAGCGATTGTGTCGCCACGTACTGCCTATGAAGTTCTGCGTGGATTGAGCTGACGCTGGGGCCCAGTATCCGCACCGCGGCGTAGCCGGCGGCATTGATTGCTATCACCAGCACTACCAGCAGCCATAGCGTGTGCAGATTTTCCCTGAGACCGCGGGCGTTCCGCCCGCAGGTTGTGGTGTACCTCACTAATCCGATGGTTCGAGCTGTTTCGGTGGCCGTCATCTCCAGATTTGTGGCTTCCCCAGGCAGAGCAAGAACGAGGCGGATCGCCCGGACACGACCGGCCATGCAATGTGCATCTTTGGCGGGTGGGCGGCGTGATTGTGGTCTGCGGGCGGGACGCCGCGGTCCCAGGAAGGGCAACGGCGTGGGCGGGACGCCCGGGCGAGGGTTTTCATGCAGCGCGCAGGTTGGGCGGGTGGGCGGCGTGATTGTGGTCTGCGGGCGGGACGCCCGCGGTCCCAGGGAGAGCAACAGCGTGGGCGGGACACCCGCGGTCTCAGGGAATCGCTCGATCAGCTTCGCGGCCGATTCGCCACCCCATGCGGTACATGCCCTGTCGTGACATGCGCGCTGGCGGTTTCGCAGTTGTGGCGCTGGTCGTCGAAGAAGATATCGGCACCGAAGGCGGCCAGGAAGGGGCCCTTGTCGCGACCGCCGAGGAACAGGGCCTCGTCGATGCGGATGCCCCATTCGCGCAAAGTGAGAATGACCCGTTTGTGTGCCGGTGCGGAGCGGGCGGTGACCAGCGCGGTGCGGATCGGCGATTGTTCGGCGGGCAGTGCTGACTGGATCTGGTGCAAGGCGTGCAGGACGCGCTTGAACGGACCCCCGGACAGCGGTTGCAGCGCGTGCAGTCTTTCGTTTTCGGAAAAGGCGGCTAGTCCCTGTTCCACATTGACCCGCTCGGCCTCGTCCGAGAACAAGACAGCGTCGCCATCGAAGGCGATCCTTAGCTGGTCGGTGCGGGCAGAAGCCGGTCGATCCGGATCGCGCCGGCCCGGCAGGATGGTCGCGGCGGCAAAGCCCGCTTCCAGCGCCTGCTGGACGTCTTCGGTGTGCGAGGACAGGAACAGGTTGCCGCCAAAGGGCTCGATGTACTGGTAGGGCGGCGCTCCATTGGTGAAGGCGGCGCGGACGATGTCGAGCTTGTGGTGCTCGATCGAATTGAAGATACGCAAGCCCGAGTCGCCCGAATTGCGCGACAGCAGGATCACCTCCACCCGCGGCGTGTCCGGCGTGAGCGAGTTCAGCCGCAGCAGCTTGCGCACCAGCTCGAACGCGATTCCCGGTCCGAGGGCGTTGTCCTCGTTGTCCAGCTGATAACGCAGATAGGCGTCCAGCCCGTCGCGCTCAAACAGCGCATGCGCCTCGTCTAGATCGAACAAGGCGCGGGAGGATATGGCGACGACCAACTTGTCCAGTGTGTTCATCGGGGCAGCGAGGTGACCGACTGGTCACGGGCGTGAATCGACTCTGCGAGGAGGGCCCAGGGCTCAGGGCCCAGGGCCCAGAAGTGCTGCGGTTCAGGCACGATCCAATCGATGCGCTGACCTGCGTGCAAAACCAAATGTCCGATATCCATCGAGACCTCCTGGGCCCTGGGCCCTGAGCCCTGGGCCCTAAAACCCTCATTCGGTAGCCCTGCCTCAAAACGCAAACTGTTCCCCTAGGATACGTTCTTCGAGGTTGTGCTCCGGATCGAACAGCATCGTGATGTTGTCCTTGAGTGATTCGGCGATGCTGACGTCGATGACGTCGCGGACTTCGTTGGCGTCGGCGGTGGCGCTGACCGGGCGTTTGTAGTGATCCAGTACCTCCAGCCGCACTTTCGAGGTGCGTGGGACCAGCGCGCCGCGCCAGCGGCGGGGGCGGAAGGGGCTGATCGGGGTCATCGCCAGCACGTCCGATCCCAGCGGCAGGATCGGACCGTGGGCGGACAGGTTGTAGGCGGTGCTGCCGACCGGGGTGGACAACAAAATGCCGTCGCAGACCAGTTCGTCGACCCGCACGATTTCGTCGACGAAGACCCGGATCTTCGCTGCCTGCTTGGTCTGGCGCAGTAGCGAGACCTCGTTGACCGCGAGCGACTGCATCGTGCCGCCGGATTCGGTGTGCGCTTCCATCTGCAGCGGCGTCAGTTCCGCCTTGTGCGCATGCGCCAGCCGTTCGCGCAGGCCTTCGGGTCGGTACAAATTCATCAAAAAGCCGACCGTGCCCAGCTTCATGCCGTACACGGGCAGCCGGTAGCGCATGTAGCGGTGCAGGGTCTGCAGCATGAAGCCGTCGCCGCCGAGGGCGACGATCACTTCGGCTTCGGACGGATCGGCCTGACCATAGCGGTCGGTCAGTGCTTCCAGCGCCTCCTGGGCCGGCCCGACGCGGCTGGCGGCGAACGCGATACGTTCGTACATGCAAATCCCTTCAGGTCGACGGACCGCTAGGGTAGTCTGCCCGGATGACTACAAGCCAGTGCAAATGGCGCGATAGGGTGCGAGTCAAACTGATGTTTCGAAAGTTCCTTTCGGTTGGAGGGCCCAGGGCCAAGGGCTCAGGGCCCAGCAGGATCAAGAGCCGACCCAAGTCGGGTCCGAACGCGGTAGCTGCGCGGAACCTTGACCGCTGCCTCGAACCAGCTCTGAACTGGGCCCTGGGCCCTCGGCCCTGTGCCCTTGGGTCCTTGAAGGTTCCTCGAAACATCACTTTGACTCGCACCCGGCGCGATGAATATCGGGACGGCGATGGCCAGCGGACCTGAGGACGGCGTCGTCAAGCGCTATGACAAGGCTGCCGGCGGCTGGGATGCGCTGAGCAGCTCGGTCCAGTCCCTGCGCGCGCAGGGCGTGCTGGCGCGC
>JBGTIE010000111.1:0-1583 GCA_041745855.1 Lysobacterales bacterium
CGCGGCCCAGCCCAGCGGACCTTCGGTCGCGACGTAGACGGCGTCCGGCTTGAACGCCTGCCATGCCTTGTAGATCCGACCCGACACTGGAAAGCCGAAGCGCAGCCCCTGATAGCGCGGGAGCGGTGCGCCGGGAACCGCAATGGTCTGCCACGGCCCTTCGGCGGCTCCCTCGGGATCAGGCTGACGCGGCCGCACCACCTGCAACTCGTGTCCAAGCGCGGCGGCACCGGCAACGAAATTGCGCACTGTGAGCGCAACACCGTTGATCTCCGGTGGAAAGGTTTCACTGACGACCGCGATGCGCATGGATGATCCCATCAAACCAGGGCTGAGGGCTGAGGGCTGAGGGGCCAGCAAGATCGAGCCTGCGGCTAGTCCATGCGCGAATGGGCGCACCGGCCCGGACGACCCGAAATCTTCTACAGCCCAGCCCACCCTAAGCGCAGGCGATGACAGGGCAGTGTGGGAATTGTGACGAGGTGGCGACAGCGTGGTGGCGGGCAAGGATTGGATTCCGAGCCTTTTAGTCGGGAGTTGGGAGATGGGAGTCGGGAGTAGGAGCAAGAGCTCCCCTCGGGGTCGGAATCGGAATCGGGATCGGAATCGGCTCGTTTCGGCGTAAGCGTTCTTTTCCTCGCCAAGCGTGTGGCGCTCTACCTCACCGTTTTCAGGATCAGCACGATTCGGTCGAGAACGGCGGTACGCCCGACCAACGTCGCCGATGACCGCCAAGTGCTCGGCCAGTCGTTGGTGGCCAAGGCCCCGGCCGTTGCCTTCGATCCCGATTCCGATTCCGACCCCGACGCCGAATCCAACTCCCAACTCCCAACTCCCTACTTTCGCAGCTCGCAGCTGGCCGCTGCGCTACCATCCCTGCCCATGCCGATCCAGATCCTGCCCGAACTGTTGATCAACCAGATTGCTGCCGGTGAAGTCATCGAGCGGCCGGCCTCGGTGTTGAAGGAACTGGTCGAGAACGCGATCGACGCCGGTGCGCGGGCGATCGAGGTGGAACTCGAGCAGGGCGGGGTGGCGTTGGTGCGGGTCAGTGACGATGGACAGGGCATAGCGCCGGACGAGTTGGCGCTGGCGGTGACCCGTCACGCGACCAGCAAGATCAGCAGCCTCGATGACCTGGAGAGCGTCATAACGCTGGGTTTTCGCGGTGAGGCGCTGCCGAGCATCGGCTCGGTCGCCCGGCTGACCCTGACCAGCCGCCGCATGGATGCCGAGCACGGCTGGAAGCTGCTGGTCGAAGGCGGTCGGGTTGGTGCGGTCGAGCCGGCGGCGGCGCGGCCTGGCACTCGGGTCGAGGTGCGCGATCTGTTCCATCTGGTGCCGGCACGGCGCAAGTTCCTGAAGACCGAGCGGACCGAGCTGTCGCGCTGCGAGGAATACCTGAAGGCGCTGGCGCTGGCCCGACCGGAAGTGGCGATCGAACTGGCTCACAACGGTCGCAGTCTGTGGCGCGCGCCGGCGGCACTGGACGCAAGCCAGATGCAGGCGCGGCTGGCGGCGGTGCTCGGGCGCGAACTGGCCGCCAGTTGCCTGCAGCTCAGCCAGCAAGGCCCCGGGCTGGC
>JBGTIE010000112.1:0-3458 GCA_041745855.1 Lysobacterales bacterium
CATCCGCGAGACCGCGCGCAAGCTCGGCAACGGCGGCGATCAGCTACAAGCCGTCGCTGGCGTCCCCGGCACCGGCTCGCTGTCGATCAGCATCGCCCAGTACCTCAACCTGGTCGACTGGACCGGTCGCCAGATGCATCCCGGCAAGCGCGGGAAGATCGATCCCGAACGTCCGCGGATCCTCGACCGACTCGGCTTGAGCGACGGCAGCTGGACTACTCAGATCAAGGCCACCGAGAGCGACTTCTACCGCGTCATCGGCGCGGCCGAATCGATCATCGACTACGCGGCGCGAGTTGGTCAGCATTGGTTTCACGGCCTCGGCGTGGCTCGCGAGCTCTGCAAGATGAGACCGAAGCCGGGCTGAGCTGCCCGGAAGACCCCATAATCCCCGCCAGCCAATCGGTTGGCGGGCATCTGTGGCGGGAATTCGAGGAAACTGACGTCAGATCGACGGAACGCGACCGAACCGCGCCACCGCAGCCCTGCAAACGCCCTGCAAACTGCCAGAAGCCCCCACCTCACAGTGCAAACTGCTCGAACGCGCCGGTCCTCGAAGTTGGCTCCGGAAAATCCACGGAAAATCCATGCGGAAAATCCATGTGTCCCCGGTTCTGGTCGTCGCACGGAAAATCCATGTGTCCCCGGTTCTGGTTCTCGCCCCGGTTCTGGTCGTCGCAGATGGCTCGGGAAAATCCGTGTGTCCCCGGTCCCCTTCCTGGTCCCCTCCGGTCCCCCCGGCCCCCCCCGGTTCCCACCATGCCATCGAAATCAGTGATCGAGGAACTGCGCAGTGGCGCGCGGTACTGACATCGTCTATGTCGACACCAGCGTACTGGTGTCGCTGTTCCTTAACGAACCGTACAGCGTGGCAGCGGCCCGCTGGTATGCACGGGAGAGGAGCGAACTCGTGACAGCAGCCTGGTGCGTTCCAGAGTTCGCCAGCGCCCTCGGCATCAAGCAGCGCACTGGCGCAGTCGACGCGCAGCAGGCTCAGGGTGCATGGACGCGCTTTGAACGCATGGCAGCTGCTTAAGCTTTTTCCTACAAGGCATGGGCCGGATCTAACCAGGCTAGACGAACGCGCGACATTCGGAGCGTCCACGAGCAAGCGGCGTGTGACGAAACCTCTGCTATATTGATAGTTCAGCAGAGGAAACCTCACATTGACCACGGCCAGCACCCAGCGCGCCCAGGTACTCGAACTGCTGGGCACCCAGTCCGTGATGCGGCTGAGGGACTTCGCCATCCGTGGTATCGGCCCGGAGACACTCGCACGCCTGGTCCGAGAGGGAGTGGTCTTGCGTCCGGCACGGGGCCTGTACCAACTGGCTGATGGGCCCATCGATAGCCGCCGTACGTTGGTCGAAGCCGCAGCGCTTGTGCCCAAGGGAGTGGTCTGCCTGGTGTCCGCGCTGCAATTCCACGAACTGACTCTGCAAATGCCGTCGAGGGTCTGGATGGCGATCGAGCGCACCGCCTGGCGTCCGCGGATCGACTATCCGCCAATCCGATTTGTGCGCTTCAGCCGCTCGGCGCTGACCGAGGGTGTTGAACGGCATCTCATCGAGAGAGTGGCCGTGGCGGTCACCGATCCGGCGCGAACCATTGTCGATTGCTTCCGCTATCGCGCCAAGGTAGGGATCGACGTGGTCATGGAAGGACTGCGTGAAGGCCTGCGACAGCGCAAGGCGACTAGCGATCAGTTGTGGCGATACGGCACGAAGGCCCGGATCTGGTCAACCATGAAACCGTATGTCGATACCACGGTGGCCGATGGCACGTGAACCCCTGAAGAATGTTGGCGCCTCGGTGCGGGCTCGGTTGCTGCGGCGATCCCTCGACGAGCTTACCGACTTCCAGGTCCTGCTGACGCGCTATGCGCTGGAAAGGCTGCTATATCGCCTGAGCGTGTCCACCCACCGCAACCAATTCATCCTCAAGGGGGCGATGCTCTTTGTGACCTGGGTGGAGGCGCCTTTCCGGCCGACGCGCGATGTGGACCTGCACGGCTATGGCGAGAACAGTCCCGAAGCACTCGGTGATGCCTTTCGCGCGATCCTGACCCAGCCCGTTGATGACGACGGAGTAGCCTTCGATGTCGATGGGCTCCAAGTTGCACCGATTCGCGAGGAAGTCGAATACGGCGGCGTGCGGATACGCACCAAGGCCGCGATCGCAGGAGCCCGTATCCCAATCCAGGTCGACGTGGGCTTCGGCGATGTGATCACACCTGGCCCCATCGATATCTACTACCCGGCGCTGCTCGATGGGCCGGCACCGCACATTCGGGCGTATCCGATCGAGACGGTGGTGGCGGAGAAGTTTCATGCGCTTGCGTCGCGCGGCATCGCAAACAGCCGGCTGAAGGATTTCTATGACCTGTGGTTGATCGCCGCGATGTTCGAGATGGAGCGGACGTTGCTGACCGCAGCGGTTCGGCAGACATTCACACGACGCAAGACCGCGCTTCCGCAACAGAAACCCATTGGACTTACCGACGCCTATGCCCGGACCTGGGGTGGCCAATGGCGGGCCTTCCTGGCCCGGGAGCGGATGGCGGCAGCCCCCCTGGAGTTGGCGGCCGTTGTCACCGATCTGGAGCAATTCCTGATGCCGCTACTTGAGTCGGTGGAAAAGAACTGGCGCTGGAAGCCAGGCGACGGGTGGCGAGAGGCACAGTGAGCCCCCTCTTGGAGCGCGGCGACCTGGTGTTCGGACAGGGTCACCCGGCGGTCGAGCGCGCCCAAGGTGGAATTGCGGGCGTTGCCGCGGAAGGCGCTCTGCGTGATGGCGCAGCCCGGCTCCAACGGCTACTACCACTGCGTCTCGCGCTGTGTCCGCCGGTCGTTCCTGTGCGGCGACGACAAACTGACAGGACGAAACTTCGATCACCGCCGCGAATGGCTCGTCGACCGGATGAACGAGCTGGCGCAGATCTACGCGGTGCGGGTGCTCGCCTTCTCGGCGATGAGCAATCACATGCACCTGGCGCTGCAGTTCGACCCTGCTTGGGTCGAAGCCTGGACCGATCAGGAAGTCGCCGAACGCTGGAACCGGCTCTTCCCCAAAGCGAAGATGACCGAGGCGGCGCAGGCAATGCGCGTCCAGACGTGGCTGGCGCAGGAGGGCAAGATCGCCAACATGCGCGAGCGGCTGGCGTCCGTCAGCGAATTCATGAAGTACCTCTCCCAGCCGATCGCCCTTCGAGCGAACATCGAAGACGACTGCAAGGGTAAATTCTGGGAAAGTCGCTTCAAGTGCCAGCGGCTGCTTGATGAAGCGGCTGTGCTGTCGGCGATGGTCTATGTCGACCTGAATCCGGTTCGTGCTGCGATGGCCCAGGACCTGGAAGACAGCGACTACACCTCGATCCAGCAGCGCATTCGCGAGACCGCGCGCAAGCTCGGCAGCGGCGCCGATCAGCTCGAAGCCGTCGTCGGTGTCCCCGGCACCGG
>JBGTIE010000113.1:0-2379 GCA_041745855.1 Lysobacterales bacterium
CGAGCTTCTCGGATCGCTTGCCGTAAAGTGCCTGGCGAAACTCCCTGACCAGATTCTCGAGGCGCTGCTTCTGCTCGGCGAGTGCCCTGACCTCACCCTCGAGCCGTGCCCGGATCGCCCGCTCGGCACTCAGCGCCGCCAACTGCGCCGCGAAGGCCGCCTGGTAGGCGGGCGGCAATGCCGTCAGATCGAGGTTGTCGCCAGCTCCGAGCATGGCCGAAGTCTAGCAGCAGCGCGGCTTTCTGGCGCGTGCCGAGGGCCCAGGTGAGTCACTCTGCCACAGCCGGTTTGCGGATTCTCGCCGCGTGTACCCGCCGCCAGTCGAGCCCCTCGAACAATGCCTCGAACTGTGCTCTCGACAGCCGCATAACGCCATCACGGATCGTCGGCCAGGCGAAGCCGCCCTGCTCCAGCCGCTTGTAGATCATGACGAGCCCGGAGCCGTCCCAAACGACTATCTTGACCCGGTCGGCACGCTTCGCCCGAAACACCACGATCACGCCCGAATGCGGATCGAGCCGCAACTCGTTCTGCACGACGGCAACCAAACCATCGTGACCCTTGCGGAAATCGACTGGCTTGGTCGCCACGACGATGCGGACATGCTGGCCCGGGACGATCACCGCGCCGCACGCAGTGCCGCCGCGATCGATGCAATCCGATCGGCGGCACTGTCGACCGGCAGGCGAACCGTGACCTCGCCCACTTCGAGCTCGATCGAGGCCGCGTGTGCCCTGCATGACGACGGTGCCGAGGCAGCCTCCTCCAGCATCAAGGGCGCGAAGACCGGCCCATCATCGACCGGCAACACGATCTTTCCCTGCCGCGCCAAACGACGCCAGCTCGACAGATGTGCCGGCCGAAGACCATGCCGCCGCGCCACATCGGCCACCCTGACGCCCGGCGCAAACGTCTCCGCCACGATCCGCGCCTTCACCTCATCCGGCCAACGCCGCCGGCCTGTGGGCCCTTCCATGACCTCGAGGCGAAACGCTCCACTACGCCGCTTCGCTACCAAATGGTGCTCTCTTTGGTGCTACATTCCCATCCCAGCGATCAGCAAACCAAGATCGCCAGTTTCTCACCTCTGAATGTTCAGGAACAGACGGGCCAGCCGCATCGCTTACGGTAAGCCGCACCTGGCCATCATCCTTTGTCGCACGCACGATGCGGCAATATGGGCAGCTCACGGTCGCAAGCTAAAGCCAGAAGCAAGTCGTGCAATTGGTTGCACGCCTGCGGCTGCCAACCCTGCATTGGTTGCACGGATCTCGAGCTGGTCTGCGCCCGATCCGGATTCGGCTGTCAGCAAGCCCAGCCCGCAAGGCCAGCCGAGCCCAGCAAGCCCCGCAAGCCCGGAAGCAGCAAATTTGGGCAGGATCTGTGCGCGACCCGGTGGATGCAATTGACTGCACGGAGCCCAGCCCCGGGAACCTCCCAGCCCAGCCCAGCCCAGCCCAGCCCAGCCCGGAAGAGCAAAGATGGGAAGGACAGGGCGTGTACCCGGATGCCTGCCCGCAAGGCTGGAAGTTGGGCATCGTTTGTACGGATGCCCTGTCCGGATGGTTGGCCGCCCGCTCGGCCCGCAAGCCTGCTTGGCCGCAAGCCTGGAAACAGCAAAGTTGGGCATCGCCTGTGTGGGTGCCCAGCTGGCTGGGTGAAGGGGTGGAAGCCGGGCCGGAAGCACGGCTGAATTTCTGCAGTTGATTGCACCCCGCCTTCTTGAATGGCCCCTGTTGTTTCTGGTTGCCTGAACTCCGGGCCAGGGCGAACGTCCGAATGCAACTCCCATCCCTCCTTAGCCCAGCCCCCTAGCCCTGCCCAGAGGAGACCAGGTATGGCCATCAAGGTAGGCACCACCGACTTCGTCAGCGCCCACGGCAGCGGGCCCCGAGACCTCAAGAAGGGGGAGGGTCGGCGCCCCGCGCGAACGGGTGGCTAGCCGGTCGGTCAACATGATGCGGCAAGCTGACTGGCTCGACGGGGTGCTCAAGCCCGAAGCCGGTAGTGCAAGTACTGTAATTGCTCTGCCAGGAGCTAGCGACGAGCCCCAACCCTGACCACCCTCGGAGCCGCTTGCGCGGTGGACCTGGCTCATCTGCGCCTCATCCGACTTCGCCTTCTCCCGCTGCGGTCAGGCTGCCGCGCTGTGACATTAATTGCACTAATGCGCCCTGGCCTGATTTCGCGTTGCGACGACAGCGATGATGCGCGAGCAGGTGTGAAATTGATTGCACTGCTAGTGGATAGTCTCCAACACTTGATGCCCTCGCTTGACGGCAGCGATGATGGCCTTCGGATCGGCCCGCCAGACGAAGGGCCTGGGGCTCTGGTTGTGGTGTTCGACGAAGTCCTTGATGGCCGTCTGCAGGGCGACGA
>JBGTIE010000114.1:0-1975 GCA_041745855.1 Lysobacterales bacterium
CGGGTGGCGTACCGGCGCCGGTACGCAGCCAGATCGAACACGAGCTGGCGCTGATCGCCGAGCTGGGCTACGAACACTATTTCCTGACCGTCGAGGACATCGTCCGCTTTGCCCGCAGTCAGGGAATCCTGTGCCAGGGCCGCGGCTCGGCCGCCAACTCGGCGGTCTGCTACGCGCTCGGCATCACCGAGGTCGACCCGGCCCGCGGCACCTTGCTGTTCGAGCGCTTTATCTCGCGCGAGCGCAACGAACCACCCGACATCGACGTCGATTTCGAGCACGAGCGGCGCGAGGAGGTGATCCAGTACATCTATCGCAAATACGGCCGCGAACGCGCCGCGCTGGCTGCCACGGTGATCTGCTATCGCTCCAAGAGTGCGATCCGCGACGTCGGCAAGGCACTCGGACTGCCGCTCGAACAGATCGATGACCTGACCCGCTCGCTGACCTGGTGGGACGGTCTGAGCGCGATCGACGAGCGCCTGGCCGAGCGCGGCCTGGATCCCGACTCGCCGGTGCTGCGGCAGTTGCTGCGGCTGGTGCAGGAACTGGTCGGCTTCCCGCGCCACCTGTCACAGCACGTCGGCGGCTTCGTCATCTCGCACCACCCACTGCACACGCTGGTCCCGGTCGAGAACGCCGCGATGCCCGAGCGCACGATCATCCAGTGGGACAAGGACGACCTGGCCAGCCTGCGCCTGCTCAAGGTCGATTGTCTGGCGCTGGGGATGTTGACGGCGATACGGCGGTGCCTGGGGATGGTGAACGAGTGGGTGCAGTTGGGGGCTGCGGGCCAAGGGTTGAGGGATGAGGGCCCAGGGCACAGGGCCCAGGGCCCAGTAGAGCAGGGCCCAGGGCACAGGGCACAGGGCCCAGTTGAAAGCACGCCTCGTTGCGATTCCGCCGCGCTCGATGTTACTGGCCTTCATCAAATCCCTGGTCCTGCCGGCTCTTCTGGGCCCTGGGCCCTGGGCCCTGGGCCCTCTGCCCCAAAACAACCCGTACACCTCACGCTGGCGACTATCCCCCCCGAAGACCCAGCCACCTACACCATGATCTGCGCCGCCGATACGGTGGGGGTGTTCCAGATCGAGTCGCGGGCGCAGATGTCGATGTTGCCGCGGCTGCAGCCACGCTGTTTCTATGATCTGGTGATCGAGGTGGCGATCGTCCGGCCGGGCCCGATCCAGGGGCGGATGGTGCATCCCTATCTGCGTCGACGGCAGGGTATCGAGCCGGTCGACTATCCGTCCGACGACCTGCGGCGGGTGTTCGAACGGACCCTGGGCGTGCCGATCTTCCAGGAGCAGGTGATGCAGCTGGCGATCGTTGCGGCCGGCTTCAGCCCGGGCGAGGCGGACCAGCTGCGACGGTCGATGGCGGCCTGGAAGCGCCACGGCGGGTTGGAGCATTTCCGCCGCCGGATCGTCGAAGGCATGCAGGAACGCGGTTATCAGACAGATTTTGCCGAGCAGGTCTTCGAGCAGATCAAGGGTTTTGGCTCCTACGGCTTCCCCGAATCGCACGCCGCCAGCTTCGCGCTGCTGGTGTACGCCTCGGCCTGGCTCAAATGCCACCACCCGGCCGCCTTCTGCGCCGCCCTGATCAACTCCCAGCCGATGGGCTTCTATTCCCCCGACCAACTCATCCAGGACGCCCGCCGCCACGGCGTCAAGGTGCGGCCGGTGGATGTGCGGTATTCGGGGTGGCAGTGTGGGCTGGAGCAGGGGCGAACGGAGCAGGACAAAAGAAAGCAGGGCCCAGGGCTCAGGGCCCAGGGCCCAGAAGAGCAGGGCCCAGGGCTCAGGGCCCAGGCCCCAGTAGAGCAGGGCCCAGGGCTCAGGGCCCAGGGCCCAGAAGAGCAGGGCCCAGGGCTCAGGGCCCAGGGCCCAGGTGACCTGCAGTCTGATCGGAAAGCATCGGGCCCGAAGGTGCTGGCAAAGTCAGCACGCGACACTCCGAACGCCGAAGAGCC
>JBGTIE010000115.1:0-7432 GCA_041745855.1 Lysobacterales bacterium
CGTCGACTCATCGGTCGTGGCGGCCCTGCTGCACAAGGCCATCGGCACCCAGCTGACCTGCGTATTCGTCGACACCGGCCTGCTGCGCTGGCAGGAAGGGGATCAGGTGATGGAGACCTTCGCCCGCCACATGGGCGTCAAGGTGATCCGGGTCGACGCCGCCGAGCGCTATTTTGGCGCACTGTCCGGGGTCGATGATCCGGAAGCCAAGCGCAAGGTCATCGGCCGGCTGTTTATCGAGATATTCGAGCGGGAGGCGAAACTGCTGGAGGGTGTGAACTTCCTTGCCCAGGGCACGATCTATCCGGATGTGATCGAATCGGCCGGCGCGACGACCGGCAAGGCGCACGTGATCAAGTCGCACCACAATGTCGGGGGCCTGCCGGAGCGGATGCACCTGAAGCTGGTCGAGCCGCTGCGCGAGTTGTTCAAGGACGAAGTGCGTCGTTTGGGCCGTGAACTCGGTCTGCCCGCCGAAATGGTCGATCGCCATCCCTTTCCCGGACCCGGCCTGGGCGTGCGTGTACTCGGCGAAGTCACCGCTGAGGCGGTCGCGGTGCTGCAGCGCGCCGACTACATCTTCATCGAGGAATTGCGCGCCGCCGGCTGGTACGAACGCACCAGTCAGGCCTTCGCCGTCTATCTGCCGGTGCGCTCGGTTGGCGTGGTCGGCGACGCCCGAGCCTACGAACCGGTGATCGCCCTGCGCGCGGTGGAAACGATCGACTTCATGACCGCCCGCTGGGCCGAATTGCCGTACCCGTTGCTCGAACGCGCTGCCCGCCGCATCGTCAACGAAGTCCGCGGCGTCTCCCGCGTGGTCTACGACATCACCGGCAAACCGCCGGCGACGATCGAGTGGGAGTAGCTGGAGGGCCCAGGGCTCAGGGCCCAGGGCCCAGCAGGTCAAGAGCCGCCTCGACCGTTTGTTCGGCAATCGCCCTGATTGGCTCTGGACTGGGCCCGGGACCCCATGAGCCTCAGTCGCGGTCATTCAGGTTCACAACATCGCCGAGTCCGCACTCATCTCATAGCAAAAAGTAAATATTCTGGCATAATGATCGCAAAATGCACGGAATATTGTCAGCATGGCCAAGAAGACCGCACCACTGCTCCCTGCCACTGAGGCACTGTTACAACAGTTTGGCGATCGCCTGCGTCTGTCGCGGCTGCGACGGCGGCTTCAGGCTCGCCAGGTTGCCGAGCGCGCGGGGATGTCCCCGATGACCTTGCGCAGTCTGGAGAGGGGAGGGTCGGGCGTGACGATGGGGGCCTATCTGGCGGTGATGCAGGTGCTGGGCATCGAGAAGGATCTTGATCTGCTGGGCCAGATTGACTCTGTTGGCAGGTCGCTGCAGGACGCACGATTGCGGAGTGTCGGAACTGCAGCGGATTCTCGGCGCCCCATTGAGCGATGGCCGCAAGCGCAAGTTCGCAAAGCGATGCCTTCGACTCCCACGGTGAAGTTGGGTAAGCACAAGGACAAACTCGATCACTCCGCCGGACAGCCGGACAAGGGTCTGGGTGCGGTGAAAGTTGCTGACAGTTGGGCTGATGAGGGGGGCTTTGTCAGCGCGGATGACCTGGCGAAGCTGATCGCACCTGCGCCGTCCGGGCGCAAGACGCGTTCAAGGTCTCGTTGATCTTATGACCGCGAAGATTGCCGTTTACGCGGACTGGGTGGGACTTGCTGAGCCCCTGCGGCTTGGTTGGCTGGATGCCAGACGCGGGACTGGCCGGGAGATCTTCGAGTTCGCATTCGAAGCGACTGCGCTCGCGCACCCAGCGATGCGACACGCCCACCTGGATCCCCGGCTGGGACTGTTCGAAGGCAGACAGCACCCGCCTCAAGGTCACGAGACCTTTGGAGTCTTTGCCGACGCAAGTCCGGATCGCTGGGGCAGGCTGCTGATGCGTCGCCGCCTGGAGCGGGCGCAGCGCAGCGGCAAGGTGGACAAGACGGTTCGTTTGCATGAATCCGACTTCCTGCTGGGTGTGCACGATGCTTATCGTTCGGGTGCGTTGCGTTTCAGGTTGGATGACCAGGGTGAGTTCCTCGACAACCAGCATGGGATGGCCGCTCCGCCGTTCGTGAGGCTGCGCGAACTGGAAGCTGCCAGTCAGGCCCTGGAGCGAGACACGGACAACACTTCGGCCGAAGGCGAGGGCCGGTTGCGCATGTTGATTGCGCCTGGCGGCTCACTGGGTGGTGCCCGTCCCAAGGCCAGCGTGGTCGATCCGGAAGGGCAGTTGTGGATCGCCAAGTTTCCCAGTGTGAACGATGAACATGACGTTGGTGCCTGGGAGTTGCTGGTGCAGACCCTGGCATTGGGTTGTGGCCTGCGCGTAACGCAAAGCCAGGCGCGCCGCTTCGCCAGCGCCCAGCATACTTTCCTGGTCAAACGCTTCGATCGAACGCCTGAGGGCAGACTGCATTTCGCTTCGGCGATGACCTTGACCGGGCATGTGGATGGAGAGGACGCGTCCACCGGTGTGAGCTATCTGGAGATCGCACGGGTGCTGATCGAGCACGGGTGTGAGGCGGCAGAGGACTTGCCCGAATTGTGGTCGCGCATCATGTTCAACATGCTTGTCTCCAACAGCGACGATCACCTGCGCAATCACGGCTTCATTCTCGTGCCGGGTGCGGGCTGGCGCCTGTCCGACGCCTTCGACATCAATCCAGTCGCCGACTCACACGGGCTCAAGCTCAATGTGAGCGAAGCGGACAACCAATTGGACCTCGATCTGGCCCGGTCCGTGGCGCCGTACTTCCGGGTATCCAGGCGCCAGGCCGACGAACTGATCGAGCGCAGTAGAGCGGTGGTGAGGCAGTGGCCGAGGATCGCCCAAGGCCTGCGAATTCCGGCATCGGAGCAGGAGCGGATGGCCGGTGCCTTTCGGCTAGCGGGATGAGGGTGCTCGCGCGCGAGAATCACGTGGCAGGCGTCGCACGCTATGGCTGTAACCAGTTCTCCACTTTCAGGCCCGGCACCCGAGAGAACTCCCCGACATTGGCAGTTACGACCGTAAGGTCATTGGCGACTGCGTGCGCGGCAATCAGCAGATCATTTGGCCCGATGAGTGGTCCCTTGCGTGTAAGGTGATCGCGTAATGATGCGTACTGATGGTCCGCAGTTGTTTCCAGTGGAAGGATTTCCAGTGCCGAAAGGATCAAGGCTATACGTTGTGCGAGTTTTTCGGAGTTTGACTTGAATGCGCCATAGCGCAGCTCCGCAGCGACGATGATGCTGGTGCAGACAGTACTTTCTCCCGCCTTGGCAATCTGGGTTGCTACTGGGCCCTGTGGGTTGCGGGCGAGATCAGACAGGATGTTGGTATCCAGCAGATACGCCAGCGATGTGCTCATGATTGCGCTTCATCCAGTGGCGGCAAGTCATCATCGATATCGGGGAAAGACTCATGCAATGGTTTCAGAGAGGCCAGCAGAGTCAGCAGGCTGCCTTTGCGGATCGGCTCCACGATCAGCCGGTCTCCCTCCTTGTGGATGAGCGCTTCCTCGCCCTCCAACTCGAACTCGCGAGGGATGCGTATAGCCTGATTGCGCCCGTTGCGAAAGAGGCGTACATGTCGTTGAAAAGCTGACATTAAGCATTCTCCAATTCGGCGGCATAGGCCGTAGCATATGCCCGAAATGCCGATAGGTCAATCCGATACGTAATGACTTTGTCGTTACGATGCTCTATCTTGTTCCCTGCAAACGAAGGGACGACCAGCATGACCACAACAAGCACAGCCAAGCCCCGTCGCGACACACTGAATCTGCGCATTCCGGCGGCCGAACGCAATCTCATCGACCGCGCTGCAGAGTCGGCGGGCAAGACGCGTACGAACTTCATCCTCGAGGCGGCCCGTCGTGCGGCCGAGGAAGTTTTGCTCGACCGCGCGCTGATGGTGGTGAGTCCGGATGCCTATGACGAGTTCCTGAAACGACTCGACCGCCCGGCATCGCCCAATGAACGCTTGCAGCGGACGATGCAAGGCAACGCGCCCTGGCAGGCGGACTGAGCCGAATGTCGAGCGCCCCCGAACCGCTCAATCCTGACCACGACAATGCGGGCTTCGACTGCGGTGTGGCTTCGCTCAACATCTGGCTGAAGAGCCGAGCAACGACCAACCAGCAGAGCCGCGCATCCCGCACATTTGTTGCCTGTAGGTTCGGAGAAGTTGTTGGCTATTACGCGTTGGCCTCCAGCGCAGTCGTTCCAGCGGCGGCCCCAGGCCGCTTTCGCCGCAACATGCCGGACCCGGTCCCGGTTGTGGTCCTCGGGCGACTCGCCGTTGCTAGCAGTCATCATGGCAAGGGACTCGGCCGAGCTCTGTTCCAGGATGCTTCACTGCGCGTCATCCATGCCGCCGACGCCATCGGTATTCGCGGCATGGTTGTCCATACGCTGTCCGACGAAGCAAGGATCTTTTATCTGCGCCTCGGTCTCGATGAGTCGCCGCTGGATCCGATGACGCTGATGGTGACAGTCACCGATTTGAGGGCGGCGGTCAATCGATGAACGACGACCTTAAGCACATTGATCAGCTGGCCAACGCGCCAGCTGACGCCACCCACCTGCACTGGATGGCCGAGGCACTAGCCCTGGCGCGGCGGGCGGAGGCCGAGGGTGAGGTGCCGGTTGCGGCGCTGCTGGTGCGTGGCGAGGCGATCATCGGCCGCGGCTGGAACCGCAATATCACCTGGCATGATCCGACTGCGCATGCCGAGATTGTCGCGCTGCGCGAGGGCGGCTCGAAGCTGAGCAATCATCGGCTGGTCGATTGCACGCTGTATTGCACCCTCGAGCCTTGCGTGATGTGCGCCGGCGCTCTGGTGCACGCGCGGGTGGCGCGAGTCGTCTATGCCGCCCGTGATCCGAAGACCGGTGCCGACGGCAGCATGTTCGAGTTGCTGCGCGATCCGCGTCACAACCATCGGATCGAGGTGATCGGCGGGGTCATGGGCGAGGAGGCCGGCGCAATGCTGAGCGAGTTCTTCCGCCGCCGGCGGGCCGAGCAGCAGGGAGGGGCGGCGGGGTGACTGGAACCCCGAGTTGAACTCGGGCGGGAGGCCGGCAGCCCGAGAGATGGAACCCCGAGTTGTAACCGGGCAGGAGGCCGGCAGGCCGAAATGGAACCCCGAGTTGTACTCGGGCCCGCGAGCGCAGCGAGCGCTTGGCTTTCAGGGTTGCCACGATGGTTAACGGGCTTGCTTCGCAGGGGTGCAGCAGTCGCTACGTTGCCCGAGTACAACTCGGGGTTCCTGCCCGAGTACAACTCAGGGTTCCTGCCCGAGTGCAACTGGGGGTTCCTGCCCGAGTACAACTCGGGGTTCCTGCCCGAGTACAACTCGGGGTTCCAGGGGCCCGAGTACAACTCGGGGTTCCGTAAAGGGCGCGTCCGCGGCGCCGTTGCCGATCCCGTACACTGCCGGCTTCACATCTTCGTAGTCCGCCATGCAGCCCTTCGTACCCAACGCCGACAACCTGATCTGGATCGACCTGGAGATGACCGGGCTGGATCCGGACAGCGACAGCATCCTGGAGATCGCGACGATAGTCACCGACGCGCAGCTCAATGAGCTGGCGCAGGGGCCCGTGCTGGCGATCGCCACGCCGGTGGCGAAGCTGGAGGCGATGGACGACTGGAATCGGAACCAGCACGGTGGCTCAGGGCTGTGGCAACGGGCGCTGGAATCGACTGTGACCCAGGCCGAGGCCGAGCGCGCGACGCTGGATTTCCTGGCCCCCTACGTGCCGGCCGGGTCCTCTCCAATGTGCGGCAACAGCATCTGCCAGGACCGGCGTTTTCTGTATCGGGAGATGCCGGGGCTGGAACGCTATTTCCACTACCGCAACCTGGACGTCAGCACCCTGAAGGAGCTGGCGCGACGCTGGGCGCCGCAGATCCTGACCGGCTTCCGCAAGGAAGGCGCCCATCTGGCGCTGGCAGACATCCGCGACTCGATCGCCGAGTTACGGTGGTATCGGCAGTTCATGGGGGAGCTGGGGGGCGTGCCAGCGCGCCTCAATGACGGGTCCGCGACAGACGGACCAGGGCCCAGGGCATAGGGCCCAGGGAAGCGGCGCCGCCGACCGCACCGTTCCGTTGCGCGGTCGCGGGCTCCCTTGGGCCCTGTGCGGAGTGAAGGAGCGATACTGGAGACGGCCCTGCTCTTCTGGGCCCTGGGCCCTGAGCCCTGGGCCCTAATTGTCACGCGATTGCCTCAAGCCAGAACCGGCCTCTCGCCCACCTAGTCGCCGACCCGAACCGGCAACGGCACATTGCACAGCTCCACCTTGCCAGTCGGCGTATGAAACCACGACTCGCGGCGGTGGCGGCGGGCCTTGATGACAGCTTCGAAGGCGTCGCCATCGGTACGCAGGACCTGCAGGTCGATGCGTTCGGCTTCGGGCACATCGGTGCCGAGACGCAGCTGGCGGATCAGCGGTCGGCTTTCTCCGTCGGCATAAAAGCCCATCGCGCCGCTGCCGCGCGGCAGACTGGACAGGGCCTCCATGCCCTGCAGCACGCGACCGACCAGGGTCACGTTGCGGTCCAGGTGGCGCGGGGCGTGACCGGTGACCACATACAGCTCGCTGCCGTTGCCGCTGTCGATGGCCTCGTCCCGGCCGACCCCGACCATGCCGTAGCAGTGTGCCAGCCACAGTGATTCGCTGGCCGGGTCGCGGGCGCTGGGGAAGCCATCGACGAAGCCCACTTCGGGCGCGTAGACGTCGCCATCGACCAGTCGCGTGAACTTCGGCGCGTCCTTGCCCGATCGGCTGAACTCGGCTGCCAGGTTTGGCGTCGCCTTGCCCTGATCGTGCTTTCCGTCGGGGTCGCCCCACTGCACCACATAGTTGTCCTGGCTGCGCACGATTGGTAGCTTGTCGTAATAGCCGCCTCGCGCCAGCGTCTGGATGTTGGCCACGTGCTCGGGGGCAAATTGCGCAGCCAGTTCGATCACGACCCGCTCGCCGCTGGCCAGATCCAGATAGAGCAACTGCTGCGGATCCGGCCTCCGCCAGTCGCCCGCTTCGGTGGCGGCGAGGACTTCGGCCAGCGTCAGGGGCCAGACCTTGGCGGCGGGCGGGGCATCGGGTGAGGCGGACAGCAGTCCGGCGATCAACAGGCTCAGCATAGCCTCGGCTCCTGCAAGGTCTGGGATCGAAGAGTGCCAATTGGCGGGGCCGCTGAACAGTGCCCCGTCGATTGCCCCGAAACCGTCCGATCGGTGCAACGGCCTGCCGTTACACTGCCGCCCATCGTTGATGCCCAAGGCCGCTGATCCATGCCGCAAGCCACCATGCCGCACGCTGGAGTACTCATTGCCGGAGGTGGGCTGGTCGGTCTGACCAGTGCGCTGGCGCTGGCCTGGCGCGGCTGCGCCGTCAGCGTGCTCGAAGCCCGGGCGGCCGGG
>JBGTIE010000116.1:0-2166 GCA_041745855.1 Lysobacterales bacterium
GGGCAACGTCGCGCTGACGCGGCTCGGCCGTCTCGACCAGCGCATGGGCAGGCCCCCGCGGCGGCGGAATCCGCGGCTCCAGATCAAGCAGCAACTTGGCCAGCGCGATACCGCCCTGACCATCGAGCAAGGCATGGTGGATCTTGCTGTAGAGCACCGGCTGGCCACTTTCGTGGCCCTCGATGACGACGAATTGCCACAAGGGCCGATCACGCGGCAGCATCTCGGCATGCAGTTGGGCAACCAGATTCTGCAGCTGGGTAGTCCCCCCGGGTGAGCGCAGCTTGCGCTTGAGTACGTGCGCCTTCAGATCGACCTCGGCCACCTCCGACCAGACCGGATGGCCCAGATCCATCGGTGCCTCATGCAGCACCCGCCGCAACACCTGCGCCCGTGGCAGCCGCTCGGTAAGCAGATCGATCAGCGCCGAATGGAAGTCATAGCCACGCTTGGGCGGCGCGGTCGCAAGCATCACGCTGCCGACATGCATCGGCGTACCCAGGCTTTCCAGATAAAGGAAACCCGCGTCCAGCCCGGTCAGCGGCTTTAGCCCCGTCGTGCTCGTGTCGGTCACAGGCGATCCCCCCGCTGCGTGCGTGGCGGGACTATAGCGCAAAGAGCGTAGGGCACAGGGCTCAGGGCCCAGGGCCCAGAAGAGCACGGCGCTAGCCGATGTCGTGCGAGCTTACGGCGCTTCGATGTGCAGATTCAGCTTGGCGGCCTTGCGACGCAACGCCTTGTCCAGCGTCAGGAAGCTTTCGCCTTCGGCCTGTGCGAGATGCAGTGCGTCGGCGAAGTCCATTCCGGCCTTGTGATGCGCGATGGCGGCACGAACCTTGTCAGCTTCGACCAGGTCGATGCGCCCGCTGGCGTCCATCCACTCGACAAACTGGGCGAACTGCGCGGGCGAGTAGCCGTAGACCGAACGCAGTACCCATTCGGTCTCCAGGACCACGGTAAGGAAGACCTTCCATCTGCGGTCTGCCAGCGATCGGCTAACGACCAGATGTTCCTCCGGATCGTCGGCCGTTGCCAGCCTCACCAGCAGGTTCGTATCAACGGCGGCCGGCGGCATCGCTCAGATCAACCGGCCGGGTCAACTCCTCGATGCTCAGGCTTGCGCCAGCCGGATTCAATGGTTTCCAGGCAGGTGCCGCCTCAGGCTTGAGCAGGATGACTCCGTCCTTCACCGTAACGCTGAGGCGATTGCCGGGCTTGAGACGCAATGCAGCGCGGACGCTTGCGGGGATGACCAGTTGCCCCTTGGTTGAAAGCGTGGTGGTTTCCATGTCTGCACTTAGTGCCCGGGTAAGACGAAGTGTGATACTACGGCTTACATGAACTGGCGGCAAGCGAAACGGGATCTCCCCCACTCACAAGCAGCGGCTAGGCGCTGGGCCCCTGTTCGATGCGGTTCGCTGAGCTCACCAACTTCCTACGCGGGCCAGTCGCAGCACTTCTGGGCCCTGTGCCCTGGGCCCTGCTTCACCCCTGTACTCGGCCGTACCGATCCTCAAACCGCTCGATATCGTCCTCACCGAAGTAGTCGCCGCACTGCACCTCGATCAGGTGGATGTCCTCGTCGGTGCAATTTTCCAGCCGGTGGAGGGTGTTGACCGGGATGTAGGTGCTCTGGTTGACCTGCAGATCGACAGTCTCATCACCGACTCGCACGCGCGCGGTGCCGCGGACCACGGTCCAGTGTTCGCTGCGGCGCTGGTGCCGTTGCAGCGACAGGATCTGGCCGGGCTTGACCACCAGTCGCTTGACCTTGCAGTCATCGGCATCCTCCAAAATGGTGTAGCTGCCCCAGGGGCGGCGGACGGTCAGGTGCACGTCGGCTCCCGGATGGCCGCTCGCCCGCAGTTGATCGACGACCAGCTTGACCGACTGCGCCTGGCTACGGTGGGTCACCAGCACTGCGTCACCTTCCTCGACGATATAGACATCGTCCAGCCCGACCGCGGCGATCGTGCGACCGCTGCTGCGGATATAGCAGTTCCGGCTCTCGACCAGGATAGCCGGGCCTTCGCAGCGATTGCCGTGCGCGTCGGCTTCGCCCAGTCCGCCGAGCGATTCCCATGAGCCGATGTCGTTCCAGTCGAAGCTGGCCGGCACCACGGCGCGCTGGCTGGCGCCTTCCATCACGGCATAGTCGATGGAAAT
>JBGTIE010000117.1:0-2044 GCA_041745855.1 Lysobacterales bacterium
CAAGCAGATTGCCTCCAGGAGCGACCGTGGCCGTCACACCCTCGGGGACCACCAGTGCCAGCACGTTGGTGAATGCTCCGCCGCTGGGATCCAGCGTGTCGCCGGGTCCAAGCACGATGGAGCCACAGGCATAGTCGCCGCCCGAGTAGACCACGCCGCCACCCCTGACGCCTGGATCGACCGGCGCTGCGGGCGGTGTGCCGGTGCGGAACATCAGCAGGTCGCCCGGATTTGCGCCCGGCAATTGGGCCAGCAGATTGGGGTGGTCGGCCAGACGCGGAAGCGGGGTCGATCGGACCTCGTCCAGCCAGGCTGCGTAGTCGATGCTGAACGCGACTTCGCTGAGGGTGCCGGCCGCGGCGAGCCCGAAAAGATCTTCCCCCAGCCCGATGAACCTGGCGCCGTCAGGCTGGAACAGCACATCGCCCACCGCGAGGGCGCCGCTGGAGGTCAGCACCGGCTGCGATACGCGGGTGCGGACGCGCAGACGCAGATCGGAGAGGCTGGCGCCGCTGGCGAGGGTGAAGCGCTGCTCGATCCGACCGTGCTGCAGCGTGAGAGCCAGATCGATGCCGGGGTGGAGATCCTTCTGTTCCAGCGCGGCGAACCGCGGCACGGCCAGCGCGGGATCACCGATGGCGCCCGAATACCAATAGATCAGGTCCCCGTCGATGCGTTGCCTTGGCTCCAGCGGCGAGCCCGCCGCGCCCTCGAAAACGACCTCGATGGCGCTGCTTTCCCCGCGTGAACCGCGTGGGTCCGCCATCATGCGTAATCGGTTCGGAGACACCTGGATCCCGGCCCCGCCCGGCACGTCCACCTCGAAGTTGTCCCCCGGTGGCTGCGTGAAATAGGTTCCGACCTCGGCGCCGGATGCCGACAGCGACATCAAGGACAGAAAGACGGCAAACGCCGATGCGCCCCATCCAGACGAAAGCTTGCGCATGATTTTCCCCCTATGCCGATCTCGGTTGTGGTCATCTCAGCGAGAGATCGCGTCTGACTGACCTGAAACGTGACGAAAATTAGCACCCGTAGGTGAGTCGGGCAAGCTGAATCAACCCTGAGTGGCTTCGCAGGGCGCCGGATCTACGCGCAAGAGCTCTTATTCGGGACCGTCGGGAGTGCCTGCTATCGCCTCCGCTCGCTGCCGATGGCGTTCCGCCAGTTCGGATTCGTCAAGCGCGCGATAGGAGTCGGCCAGCAGGCTGTGGATCTCCTCGGTGTCACCCATGCCTCGCAGCGCGATCTGCAGCGCCTCGATGGCGGCGCGGTGAGCGCCGGCGCTAGCGTAGTGGCGGGCGAGGTTGAGCTGCCTGACTGGCCCCACGTTGCGGGCCAGCACATCCTCGTAGATGCTGTCGCGGTAGCTCATGATTTCGATGGTCGTGGCCGCGAGACGGCTCGCCATCTCGGCTTTCTCGGTCCAGCCGCGCTGCTGGTAGGCCTTCGCCAGTCCGATCCAGGTGATGTGGTCGTTCTCCTCCAGTTCGGCCGCGAACTCCAGGTGCAGCAGGGCCGTTGGCAGGTCACCCATGTCGAGCGCGACCAGGCCAAGCTGTCGATGCGCCATTGGATAGGAGGGGTCGAGTTCGACCGCCCGCGTCAGCGCCGCGCGCGCCTCCTCCAGCCGGCCGACACCGGCCAGTGCGATGCCCAAGCGTACGTGGAGGGGTGGGTAGCGGGGGTCGAGTACGCGCGCGCGCTCGTAGTACTCGAGCGTCTGTTCGACATCGAAGCCGATGGCCGGACCAATGATCGCAATCAGGTAGGACGGCCGCGGGTCGTCAGGACGGAGCGCTGCGGTTCGCTGATAGGCCTCGGCCGCAAGCTCGTAGAAGCCGTGACTCTGCAACTCGACGGCGTAGTGGTACCAGGCGGCATGGTCGGCCGGATCGGCAAGGACCTGCTCGCGCGCCTGCTGCAGCGCCTCGACCACCGGCGCGGCAACGCCCTCGGGGTCAAAAAGGGGGATACCGGCATCGGCCGACCGACTCGCGCTATCGGCGGCCCACCACACCAGCACGGCGACCACCGCAAGGGC
>JBGTIE010000118.1:0-6172 GCA_041745855.1 Lysobacterales bacterium
GCCGCTGCCACGGTAGTCCTCGATAAGTGCCGGATCGACGGTCGCGGGCGGCAGTTCGCAAACCTCGACCAGATGATCGCGCAGCCATTGCACCAGCCGATCCTGCGCCAACCCGTGGGTGCGGCCACAAAGTTCGTACAACCAGTCGCTGTAGGCCAGAAAACGGGCAAAGGGCGCCTCGGCCAGCAGCAGCGGCAGACTGCGCGGGTAGCGGCCGGAGTTGTTGTACAGATCCCAATAGCGGGCGAAGCGTGCCAGTCGCTGGAAGTCGGCAAAGGGAATGCAATCGGTCGCCATGACGTTGTACGGCGGGGCGGGATTGAAGCGCAGGCCGTAATCCTGCGTGTGGCGGATGATCGGTGTGCCGCGCAGCCGCTTGAGGATGCCGAACTGGGTCTCCTGCGGCGCCAGCGCTACCAGTTGGTCGAAGCCGGCGGCGAAGCTGGCGATGTCCTCGCCCGGCAGGCCAGCGATCAAGTCTACATGCAGATGGGCGCGACTGTGCTCGCGCAACCAGCGCAGATTGGCCCGCGCCACCTCGTTTTTTTGCCGCCGCGAGATACGTGCCTGCACTTCCGGGTTGAAACTCTGGATGCCGATCTCGAACTGCAGCGTGCCAGCCGGAAAGCGCACGATGGCCTCCTTCAGCCGCTCCGGCAGGTGATCCGGGATCAGCTCGAAATGCACGAAGGGCGGATCAATGGGATCACGCTCGATCCGGTCGAGGAAGAAATCCAGGATCGCCAAGGAGGTATCCACCTTCAGGTTGAAGGTCCGGTCGACGAACTTGAACTGACGCGCGCCGCGCGCCCATAACTGCTCCAACTGACCGAGGAAGGCGGCCAGCGGAAAGGCCCAGGCACTGCGATCGAGCGAGGACAGGCAGAATTCACACTTGAAGGGACAGCCGCGCGAGGCTTCCACGTACAAATAGCGTTGCGCGATGTCGGCCTCAAGGTACTCACCATAAGGCAGCCGCAATTGATCCAACGGCGGCTGCTTGCCGGCGATCACCTTTGGCGCGGCTTTGCCTTCAAGCAGTGTCGTCGCCAGCTCGGCGAAGCTGACATCACCCCAACCGGTGATGACATGGTCGGCGAACTGGCAGATCGGCTGCTCGTCGATCTCGAAACTCACTTCCGGCCCACCCAGCACGATGATCAGCTCGGGCGCCAGCAACTTCAGCTGCGCCACCAGTCGGGTGCACTCCTCTACATTCCAGATGTACACCCCCAGGCCAAGGATAAGCGGCCGCTCGGCCAGGATCGCCTCGACCAGATCCTCGGTCCGGCTGCCAATGACAAACTCCCGCAGCACCGCCTGCGACCGCAACCCGCCCAGATTGGCAAGCAGATAGCGCAAGCCCAGCGAGGCGTGCGCATAGCGGGCGTTGAGGGTGGACAGGACGATGGCTGGCATAGGGGCGAGGTCGATGGTTGGCGAGGGAGTGCAGGCAAGGGTAGCTCACGTGACCAGGGCTGAGGGCTGAGGGCTGAGGGGTCAGATGAGCCAGGGCACAGAGCTGCGGCGGAGCGCGTAGGATGTCGGTGAGCTCAACGAACCGCATCAGGGAAGGGCCCAGGGCATAGGGCCCAGGGCCCAGAAGGGCTGCGACGGGGCGCGTGAACGTCGGCGCGCCCCGAAACTTCGTCATTGCGAAGAGCCTAGGCGACTGCGGCAATCGCGTTTGCTTCTCCGAACAACGAGCACTGGATTGCCGCGGCCCGCGCCGAATGAGTGCGCGTCTACGATGGAAGATCGAGCGGCGCGGGCCTCTCCATGAACCCATGCCGTAACTAATTGATTCGTCATTGCGAGGCATGCGCGGCCCGCGCTTGGGAGCTTGCCGATGACTGCAGCGCATGCCGTGGCAATCCAGAGATCTTCTTCGTGAAGAGCGAAAATCTCTGGATCGCTGCGGTCGCAAGCTCCCTCGCGATGACGAGGGTTCATGGCCCGTGTGCACAACGGGCCGGAAAATGGGTCTCGCAATGACGATGGGGAGTGAGCCGATGGTCTGACTACTCGCGTCACTTGCTATGACCGCCCCGAAAAGGCATCTCTCCATGAACCCATATCGTAAGCCATTGATTTAAGGCAGTGCCGCGCACCATGGCCCATAAGCATTTCCAGGTCGAAGAAGGCGGTCGAAAGAAGAAGCATTCTCACGCGGAGACGCGGAGGTCGCGGAGAGATCTTTTAAAAGCACAACGACATTACGCGTCGTGAACCCGGTTTCCGACTGCTGTTCGCACTCGACGCCTCGTTTTTGCTCTTCCTCCGCGTCCTCCGCGTCTCCGCGTGAGACCGCTCTTGCTGGTTCATGGCCCGTGTGCATTTCCGGGCCGATAAAGGAGTTTCTCCATGAACCCATCAGGTAGGTTATTGATCTTCGCACGGCTCGCGACGTTGTGCTTTTCGCCCCGACGGGGCAGCACACGTTAGCCTGGGGCAACGCCCCAGGTAAGCAGCGCGTCGACCCGAAAGCCCTGAAGGGGCGCCCAATGTCCGTACGTGCGGCAGATCGGCATGACCGTGTAGCCAGCGCGCCTGATCCAGGCCGCGGTCCAGCAGCCGACCATGGTTCGCCCCTTCAGGGCTCTGGCATTCTTTGTGCGGTTTTCCTGGGGCGTTGCCCCAGGCTAACGTGTGTTGCCCTTTCAGGGCGGTAAAGCAACAGCGAATCGCTACTGGATCGCCGCGGTCGCTTAGGCTCCCTCGCGATGACGAGGGTTCATGGCCCGTGTGCACAACGGGCCGGAAAATGGGTCTCGCAATGACGATGGGGAGTGAGCCATTGGTCCGACCACTCGCGTCACTTGCTATGACCGCCCCGAAAAAAAAGCCTTCTCGCAATGACGAAGTGCCAGAGCAATTCGAAGTGGTTCGCGGTGCTCACCAACATCCTGCGCGCCTCGCTAACATCGTTCGGAGCCCTGAGCCCACTCTTCTGGGCCCTGGGCCCTGAGCCCTGCGCCCTGGCTCTTCTGACCCCTCAGCCCTCACCCCTCAGCCCTGTCGCGGATACGAACGCTTCTCGCTAACAAACCACTGATTCCACACCACTTTTCAGCTCCGCTTGACACGTGTCAATGCACTTGGGTGGTACGCTGCCCAAACTATATCCAACTTCTCCCATGTTCAATCAGGAGCTCCCCATGAATCCATCCATCACCCGCCGTCGCGCGATCACCAGCCTGCTTCAGGCAGTCGCCGTGGTACCGGCCGCCAGTTTGTTCGCCCGCGTCGCCTGGGCGCAGGATCTGCCCTTGCTGGCGCTGGACGATCCGATGGCCCAGGCGTTGGGCTATGTCGAGGACACCACCAAGGTGGACTCGGCCAAGTATCCCAAGCATAGCAACGACCAGATCTGCGCCAACTGCCAGTTCTATCAGAGCGAAGCCAGCGCCGAAGCCGGTCCCTGCACGCTGTTCCCCGGCAAGAGCGTCATGGCCAAGGGCTGGTGCGTTTCGTGGGTGAAGAAGGCTTGAGTCGTTCCAGTTCGCTCTGAGCCCTGGGCCCAGGGCCCTGCTCCAAAGACTTCAAACAATTGTCTACTCCACAATGATGGCAGCCCAACGGGCTGCCTTTCGCGTTTCCTTTCACGCACTTTCGGTGTTCCTGAACACATGGCAAGGGGGCCCCATGTCCAAATCGACTCGTCCGTTGCGCGCCGCTGTGCTGGCGCTTGCGCTGTCCGCCGCGATGCCGGCACTGGCGCAGGAAACCACCAACTACAGCTACACGTACTGGAATGCGAGCGAACCGGGCTGGGGTTACAACCTGACCCATCAGGGAGATGTGCTTTACGGGACCTGGTACACCTATGCCAGCGACGGCAAACCGATGTTCCTCACGGTCGAGGCGCGGCTGGCCGACGATGGCAGCTTCAGCGGTCCGGTCTATCGTGTCGCCGGCACCCCGTTCCAGCTGATCAACGGCACCCAAGCCTTCACCGCCGTTACCGAAGTCGGCATAGCGACGATGCGCTTCGATGCCGAGGGCAAGCTGAATCTGGATTACACGCTTGACGGCACTCCCGCCCAGAGCAAGGACCTCGAGCGCTTCACCTTCGACCCGGCCGCGCCCGAGTGCGTCGGCACCACCGGATCACGCGCGGGCGCCGACAACTATTCCGACCTGTGGTGGAACGCCAGCGAAGCAGGCTGGGGCCTGACCCTGTCGCATCAGGGCGACATCATCTTCGTGCTCTGGTACACCTACGGCGATGAAGGCCGCGATCAGTGGATCAGCGGCGCGACCCTGGTCAAGCAGGCCGACGGCAGCTACGCCGGCGCCCTCCAGCGCCCCACCAGCGGCGTCCCGATAGTGGACATCAGTGGCCCGGCGACGACCTTCCCGGTTCCCGAAGTGGGCAGCGCCGGCTTGAGCTTCAGCGACGGCGAGACCGGCAGCTTTACCTATACCCTCGACGGCGTTACCCAGACCAAGGCGATCTCGCGCTTCGTCGCGGTGGCGGCAGACCAGCCCAAGCCGCTGTGTCGGGTGAAGGATGCGGGGGGTGGGGGGAATGGTGACCGTTGTTTTCCTGACGAGATACCCACTGGAAAGACGCTTGACTACCAACTGAGCTACTTGAATGGCACGTCGGCTACTGAACGTGGTGTCGTCATAGGGCCGGACACTTTCAATGGCCAGGCAGCGATCAAGACCGAGCAGCAGATACCCAATGGCGACGTCAATGAGCTCTTCGAGCGCATCGAAAGCGGCAATATCGTGTATATCGGTAATCAAAGCTTCCAGAATGGCGCTCTCGTCAGCGACTTGCGCTTCAACCAGCTTCCGACCAAGCCCTTGGCGCCGGAACTGAACGTGGTTTACGACGAGACCTACACCGGCACCACCTTCACGGCGGGGTTGGGGACCAACTCGATCACCTATCGCGATTCGCTGGTGCTGCGCCGGCGTGAATCGGTAACCGTACCTGCAGGTACCTTCCAGAATGCGTGCTACCTCGAACGAATCATCGAGCTCACCTCTTCTGGCTTCACCACCCGGATTGATATTGAGCTGTGGGCACACCCCGACATCGGTGAGGTCAAGTCGATCAGCCGCGGAATGGTAGTCGTTCCCTTTGAAACGACCAAGGAACTGACAGCTTTCGACTTGGGGGGCAGCGCGGTCGAAAGTCGCTGAGCGCGTGGCGCTCCCCGCCCGACACGGGCGGGGAGTGCTTAGGGTTTTAGTAGGGTTTGCTCAGTTGTCCGCGGCACGCGGCCACCGGCGCGAAATGCACCGGTTCGTAGACTTCGGCCTTCCGCGCGCCGAGACCGCGCCACCTCCTGACTACGGTCCTCGGCTCTGACGCCACTGGATGGCCCGGGGCAAGTGCCCTGCCGTCGGCTTGATTTGGGGCCAAGCGCTCAGGATCCAAGTCAAGAGCGCCGGCCGCCTCGCGCATGTGGACCAGCGCGTGAATTGGACGACGCGGGCGCGAGGAACCGGCCTACGAGTAGTCGCCAGGCCGGAGTACCTTTTCTTCTGGGCTCTGTGCCCCTTCTGGGCCCTGGGCCCTGGGCCCTGGGCCCTATGCCCTCGCTCTCCTGGGCCCTGCTCTTAAAGCGCCGCAAGCACCGAATCGGCCGCCGACACGCGGAACTCGCCGGGCTGTTCGACGAACAGATGGGTGACCTTGCCGTCGTCGGCGACCAGCGCGAAACGCTGCGAACGTACGCCCATGCCGAAGCCGGTCGCGTCCAGTTCCAGGCCCAGGGCCTTGGTCCACGCGGCGTTGCCGTCGGCCAGCAGCAGCAGTTCGGAGGGGACGTTCTGGTTCTTGCCCCAGGCGCCCATGACAAAGGCGTCGTTGACCGCCATGCAGGCCACCGTGTCGACGCCCTTTTCCTTGAAGGCAGACAACTCTTCGACGTAGCCGGGCAGGTGACGCGCGCTGCAGGTAGGGGTGAAGGCACCGGGCACCGCAAACAGCACCACTTTCTTGCCCTTGAACAACTCGTCGCTGGAAAGCGGCTGCGGACCGTCCTGATACTGCTGCAGGGTTCCGGCAGGCAGGGTATCGCCGACCTTGATCGTCATGGCTGGGTCACTCCGTAATGGGGGGCGAACATGATAGCCAGTGAAAGCGGGGTTGGTGTGTGTGCTAGCGAACATGGGACGGGTCACCGTTGCGCCGGAAGGACTTCGCGAAAGG
>JBGTIE010000119.1:0-4449 GCA_041745855.1 Lysobacterales bacterium
CCGAGTCCGGCAGCACCTGGGTCACCACCGCGCCGCGGGTCTGCTCCAGCCCCAGCGCGCGAGCGAGATCGGCGCTCAGATCCTGCGCCTGCACGCCCAGGCTGCCGCGGCGCACTTCGCCATGCGCCAGCAGCTGTTCCATCACGCTGCGCGCCAGGCTGGATGGAATCGCAAAGCCGATGCCGACGTTGCCGCCCGAGGGCGAGAAGATGGCCGAGTTGATCCCGACCAGCTCGCCATGCAGATTGACCAGCGCGCCGCCGGAATTGCCCGGGTTGATCGAGGCATCGGTCTGGATGAAATTCTGGTAGCCCAGCCCACGCAGGCCGCTGCGGCCGAGCGCGCTGACGATGCCGCTGGTGACGGTCTGACCCAGGCCGAAGGGATTGCCAACCGCGACGACGAAATCGCCCACCCGCAAATCGTCGGAGCTGGCCAGTGGCAACGCCGCCAGGTTACCGGTCGGAATCCGCACCACCGCGACGTCCGTGTCCGGATCGGCACCGACCAGTTCAGCCGCCAGAGTGCGGCCGTCGAGCAGCGTGACCTGGATCTCGTCGGCCTGTTCGATGACGTGGTTGTTGGTCAGGACCAGCCCGCGCTGCGCATCGACGATCACGCCCGAGCCCAGCGACTGCTCGATCCGCTCCTGCGGCACGTTCGGCAGGTCGAAGAAGCGGCGCAGGAAGGGGTCGTCGAAAAACGGACTGCGCACCCGCACCCGTGCCTTGGTGTTGACGTTCACCACCGCCGGCGTGACCCGTTCAAGCATCGGTGCCAGCGAGGGCAGCGGCTGACCATCGACCGCGCTGGGCAAGGTGGCCAGCGCTTGGCCGGAGAGGGTGACGAAGGTCAGGCAGAGCAGTGCCACCGCAACGGAGGGCAAGCGCCTGATAGCGACATCGGAGAGTTGAAGCAGGGACATGCAGACCTCCAGCGCAGATACCGATCAACTATTGGGCACGATTCTGGCTGAACTCAAGGGGAAGGAGGGTAGGGCCCAGGGCCCACGGCCCAGGGCCCACGGCCCAGGGCCCACGGCCCAGGGCCCACGGCCCAGGGCACAGGGCACAGTGCACAGGGCACAGTGCACAGGGCACAGGGCACAGGGCCCAGGGCCCAGACATCGCTTCGATGGAACCCCGAGTTGCACTCGGGCCGTCGCGCCAGCGACGTGTGCTTCGGATCGCGATGGATTCCGGTCACCTCGACGGACCCCGACGTCGCCCGGCCTCGTCGCCCGAGTACAGCTCGGGGTTCCTTCCAGAGCGCGGTGCCCATCGGGAACCCCGAGTTGCACTCGGGCCGTCGCGCAGCGACGTGTGCTTCGGATCGCGACGGATTCCGGTCTCCTCGAGCGATCCCCGGCGTCGCCTTGCCTCGCTGCCCGAGTACAACTCGGCGTTCCTTCCAAAGCGCGGTGCCCAGCGGGAACCCCGAGTTGCACTCGGGCCGTCGCGCAGCGACGTGTGCTTCGGATAGCGACGGATTCCGATCCCCTCGACGGGCCCCGGCGTCGCCTGGCTTCGCTGCCCGAGTACAACTCGGGGTTCCGTCCAGAGCGCGGTGCCCACCGGGAACCCCGAGTTGCACTCGGGCCGTCGCGCCAGCAACGTGTGCTTCGGATCGCGATGGATTCCGGTCTCCTCGACGGGCCCCGGCGTCGCCTGGCCTCGCTGCCCGAGTACAACTCGGGGTTCCCGGAGGAGCCCACGTACCCCGCCCAAGGACAAAATGTGACCCCGTTCGTCACCTCGTGCTTGCGCCGATAGCGGGGCAGCGCCTATAGTCGGGTTTCCGGCGCCGAGCACTAGATGTAGTGGTTCAGCTTCACTTCAACCCCAAGCTATTGTGTCACACGCCAATCACGCGCCCGGCTATAAAGGCAAAGGAAACACCATAAAAGCGCCCCCTTTGCCTGAAAAAACCTCAAAACGCCAAATTTTCACCCTGATCGTACCCTGGGGAGGGAAACAATGAGTTCGGTCCGCCTCGAAGCAGTCCGTGACAGCGCCAAAACAGACAAGGAGATCGACTTGCAGCCGGCCTCGCTCGATATCTGGGACAAGAAATATCGTCTCAAGAGCAAGCGCGGGGCAGCAATCGATCAGACCATCGACGACACCTACAAGCGCGTCGCGCGGGCGCTGGCCAATGCCGAGGCCACGCCGGAGCTGGCGAAGCACTGGAACGAACGTTTCCTGTGGGCACTGCGCAAAGGCGCCATTCCGGCCGGCCGGATCACCTCCAATGCCGGCGCGCTGGAACACAAGCCGGCCACCTCGACGATCAACTGCACCGTGTCGGGCAGCATCGGCGATTCGATGGACGACATCCTGGAGAAGGTTCACCAGGCAGGCCTGACGCTGAAGGCCGGCTGCGGCATCGGCTACGAATTCTCGACCCTGCGGCCGCGCGGCGCCTATGTCTCGGGTGCCGGTGCCTACACCTCCGGCCCGCTGTCGTTCATGGATATCTACGACAAGATGTGTTTCACCGTGTCCAGCGCCGGCGGCCGGCGCGGCGCGCAGATGGGCACCTTTGATGTGTCCCATCCGGACGTCAAGGAATTCATCCGCGCCAAGCGCGAGGACGGCCGGCTGCGCCAGTTCAATCTGAGCCTGCTGATCACCGATGATTTCATCGCCGCGGTCAAGGCCGATGGCGACTGGCCGATGGTCTTTCCGGTGCGCCGAAACGAGAAAGACGATATCGCGCTGGACGATCCGGAAGCCGTGATTTGGCGCGACTGGCCGCTGCACGAGGGCTATGTCACCCGCGACGACGGCAAGGTTGCCTGCAAGATCTATGGCCGCATCCGCGCGCGCGGGCTGTGGGACATGATCATGGCCAGCACCTATGACTACGCCGAGCCCGGCTTCATCCTGATCGACCGCGTCAACGAGATGAACAACAACTGGTGGTGCGAGGATATCCGCGCGACCAACCCCTGTGGCGAGCAGCCATTACCGCCCTACGGCTCCTGCCTGCTCGGTTCGGTCAATCTGACCCGCTTTGTGCGCGAGCCTTTCACGCCGCGGGCGCGATTTGACTTTGACGAGTACCGCGAAGTCGTGCGCGTGTTTACCCGCATGCTCGACAACGTGGTCGAGATCAACGGCCTGCCGCTGCCGCAGCAGCGCGACGAGATCACCCGCAAGCGCCGCCACGGTATGGGTTTCCTCGGCCTGGGATCGACCGTGACCTTGCTGCGAATGCGCTATGGCTCGGCCGAATCGCTGGCCTTCACCGAGCAGGTGTCGCGCGAGATGGCGATTGCCGGCTGGGAAGTCGCGCTGCAACTGGCCGAGGAGAAGGGCCCGGCGCCGATCCTGAGCGAGGAGTTCGAGGTCGATCTGGCGATGCTGGCCAAGCGGCCGGAGATGGCCAGTGATGGCTGGAAGGTCGGTGACAAGATTCCGGGCCGGCTGCTGCACGCCCGCTACAGCCGCTACATGCAGCGGGTGGCCGAGGTGGCACCGGATCTGGTCGAGAAGCTGGCCCAGACCGGCGCGCGCTTCACCCATCACAGCTCGATCGCGCCCACTGGCACGATTTCGCTGTCGCTGGCCAACAATGCCAGCAATGGCATCGAGCCCTCCTTCGCTCATCATTATTCGCGCAACGTCATCCGCGAGGGTCGCAAGAGCAAGGAAAAGGTCGAGGTCTATTCCTATGAGCTGCTCGCCTACAAGGAGCTGATCAACCCGAAGGCGATGCCCTTTGCCGAAGATCCGCAGGCGCAGCTGCCGGACTATTTCGTGTCCGCCGACGACATCACGCCGACCGCGCATGTCGATATCCAGGCCGCCGCGCAGCGCTGGGTGGATTCGTCGATCTCCAAGACCGCCAACGTCCCGACCGACTATCCGTTCGAGGATTTCAAGCACATCTATCTGTACGCTCACGAGAAGGGGCTGAAGGGATGCACCACCTTCCGCTTCAATCCGGAGGCCTTCCAGGGCGTGCTGGTGAAGGAAAAGGACCTGGAGAACACCACCTACCGCTTCACGCTGGACGACGGCTCGGTGGTTGAGGTCAAGGGCAACGAGGAGATCGAGTACGACGGCGAGCAGCACTCCGCCGCCAATCTCTTCGATGCGCTGAAGGAAGGCTATTACGGCAAGTTCTAGCGACCGAATAACGGAGCACGGCCATGGCAAATGGCAAGATGGGCAATCCAGAGCGAGTCTGTTCGAGAGCATGGCAACGCGGCCTGGGCCGGGCTGTGCTCGCGACCCTGCTGGCATCGACCGCGGCCACCGCCATGGCCGACGAGATCCTGCGCCCGCGCGACAAGGCCGCCTTCGAAGCTGAACTGAAGGCGCTGCAGGAGAAGTACGGCGCGCCAGCTGCAGCGACCGCTGACGGTGGCGCTAACACGGCAATCGCCGTAGCTGTGCCGTCCGCGGAGCCTGCGCCTGAAGCGCAAGCCGTGGTCACCGCAGC
>JBGTIE010000120.1:0-2787 GCA_041745855.1 Lysobacterales bacterium
AGCATCCAAAGCGATGCGGAGCATCGCACTCCAAAGGGCGCTGCGCACCCAGGGCGCGGCAGTTGCTATGGGCATCAAGCACCAGCCTCAGCGTTGCCTCGTGACCTCAGCCCTCAGCCCTCAGACCTCAGACCTCAGACCTGCCAGATCGGCGCGCAGCCGCGCCTCCTCGGCCCGGCCATACAGGCGCACCAGGAATTGCAGGTTGAGTCCGAAATAGGCCAGTCCAGGCAACGCGTAAGCGAATTCGGACGCGCCTGCGTGCAGTCCGGTCGCCAATGCGAAGGACAGCAGCGCGAAGGCCGGCAGCGTGCACGCGGCCAGCAGCACCCGCTTGAGTGCCAGCCGCTCCAGCGCATCGAGTCCGATCGCTTCACGCAACCGCCAGGCGCGCAGGTTCAAGGCCACGCCGATCAGCCCCATCGAGGCGAAGGCCACCGCGTAGACCTGATACATGAACTGCAGGTCGGCCAGCTCGCCGATGGCGTAGTCGCTGGGCAGCCATCCGCCGCTGAGCCAGCCGAACATCGCGCTGAAAAGGACCTTCAACGGGTAGATGTAGACCATCGCCAAAAACACGTAGACCAGGCTGAAAAACACCGACCAGCCGTCATCCAGGCCGAAACGCCGGCTCCAGCGATTGTGGTCCCACCAGAACATCGCCAGCACCGCGAAGCTGGCGGCGAAGGCCGGGACGCCCTTCAAGGCGTCGAGCAGTTCGGCCCGGTTCTCCGGAATCTGGTCGATCGAGATCACCAGCATCGTCAACGCGAATGCGAAGGCGGCGTCGACGAAGGCTTCCAGCCGAGTGACCTGGGAACCGCGATCGAAAAAGCCGTCCGGATGACGCGCCGCGACGATCATTCACCCATACCGAGCGGGTCGGGGTCCTCCGGCGCAAGCTCCGGCGGCGGACCTTCTTCGATGATCTGCGGCTGCAGCGCCGCCAGTCTGGCCAGCAGGCGATTCTGGGTAGTCCAGGCCAGACCAACGCGGTCCATTGCGATCTGGGCGTCCTCGACGAACCAGTTGAATTCGGCCCGACTGATGCGCATGCCGCTGTGCGCCGCGACCATGTCCAGGCCCTCGTAGCTGCAGGGGCCGTCGGCCAGCTCGCAGATCTGGATCGCCAATTGCTCGCGCAGATGTTGCCTGTCGGCTTGCTCGAACAGATCACCAAAACGCGGATCGGCGTGCGCCTCGTCCACCACCGCGGCAACCAGCGTTTCGATGCCCGGCATGCCACCGAGGGCATCGAACAGCGAGGGCGAGCTGCGGGTGCCGAGGCTGCAGCCGGCGAGCAGGGTCAGCATCCCAACGGCGAACAACCTGCTCATCGTCCCTGCACCGTCAGATACCAGCCGCGCTGCCCCTCCACCCCGCCGATATCGCCCAGATCCAGCCAGGCCAGCGCGAGCTGCCAGCGTTTGGTCGGGAACCAGGCCACATAGACATCGGCCCAGTCGTCCTCGGCGGCAAAGGGCAGCCGGTCGGGTTTGTTGCGGTACTCGGCGCCGACCAGCCAGTTTCGACTCAGAAACACCCCGACGGCGGCTTCGGCATTCAGCCGGTGATCGCGATCGAAGCCCAGAAAGCCGGTCTGATGGGCCTGACTGGCGCGCAGCGTGCCGTTGAGCAGCAGCGGTCGATGCCAGGGTCCGTCCAGCCAGACCCGGCTCCAGGCCAGGTACACATCGACGCCGTGATTGCGCTGCGCGCCGGCCTGTCGGGCCAGCTCGAAATCGGCATTGCGCTTGTACTGCAGCCCCAGACTGAACTGTCCGCGCGGGTCGTACAGCGCATCACCGGTCAGTCGCCATTTCAGCCCGATCGTGTCCAGCCGCAGGTCGGCCTGAGTGGTCATGCCCTGTTCAACCAGGGTATCCAGGCTCAGCCGTTGACTGGCCAGGCTGATCTCCAGCCGGTTGTTCCAGTTCGCCGCCGCGGCCAGCGCAGTGACATCGAAATCGCCGGTGCGGATCACCGACGCGGCGCCACTCAGGCCGAATTCATCGTTCTCGGCATAGCCTGCCAGCATCGCCCAGCTGGTCATGCCGCCGCCGGTCGAACCATCAAGCGAAGTCAAACCGGTGACGCCCAGCAGGCGCCCATCGGCAGCACCAGCCGCGTTCCATCCACAGCACAGCAGGCAGCACAGGCCTGTGGCCAGACGGCTGGACGCTCGCCGGGATCGTGCCATGGCGGCCTTGGCCTTCGCGCGGGGTAGCATCATGGGTGGGATCATACCTAACTGTCGGAGTGACTCGATGCAAAGCTTTCTGGTTGGCGGTGCGGTTCGCGACCGATTGCTGGGCCATCCTGTCAGTGATCGCGATTTCGTCGTGGTCGGGGCCACTGCGCAAGCAATGCTGGATCAGGGCTTTCGGCCGGTGGGAGCGGATTTCCCGGTCTTCCTGCATCCGCGCAGCGGCGAGGAATATGCGCTGGCCCGGACCGAGCGCAAGTCTGGTCGCGGCTACACCGGCTTTGTCTTCCACGCCTCGCCCGAAGTCACGCTGGAAGAGGATCTGGCACGGCGCGATCTGACCATCAATGCGATGGCCGAAGACGCCGAAGGCCGGCTGATCGATCCCTATGGCGGTGCCAGCGATCTGCAGAAACGCTGGCTGCGGCACGTCTCGCCCGCCTTCGTCGAGGACCCGGTGCGGGTGTTGCGGGTGGCCCGTTTCGCCGCCCGCCTGGCGCCGCTGGGTTTCCGGATTGCGCCGGAGACGCGGGTGTTGCTGCGGCAGATGGTGCAAGCCGGCGAGGTCGATCATCTGGTGC
>JBGTIE010000121.1:0-16852 GCA_041745855.1 Lysobacterales bacterium
GCGCGAGCGCTTCCCGGCGCTGAAGCTGCTGACCATCGGCCTGCCAGGCGACGAAGGCGCCGCCCGCGCCGCGGTGATCCACAACGTCGCATCGCACCTTAGCCGCGACGTATCCCCCACCGCCCTGGACCGCGCCCTGCAGGCCGTCCAAAAGGGTCAGCTCAACCTCGGCGCCACCGCCCAACGCGCCATTCAGAGAATCGTGCGCGGCGATTGAGTGGGGCGGGCTGCTGGCCGTTTACAGTGATGCGGTGTTCGTTTTCGGACAGCTGCATGGCCGCATATGGAACCCCGAGTTGCACTCGGGCCGGTCGCACAGCGACTGCTGTGGTGTTCGACAGACCAGCTTCAATGCGTGCTGTTCAGCCCGTCACTCGCTTTGTTGCCCGAGTACAACGCGGGGTTCCATCAAGCGCCCGAGGCCAACTCGGAACTCCGAGTTGCACTCGGGCCGGTCGCGCAGCGACCGCTGCGGTGACACACTTTCGCCAGGTGGCAGCACGCGCCCCAACCGCGCTCTTCACTGGCCACTGGAACAGGCAACTGGAACCGCTCTTCTGACCCCTCAGCCCTCAGCCCTCAGCTCTGAAACGCGAACTGGCATGCCCCTTGCTCCTCACCCACCATCGCAGCCACAACGAAGCCGCCCAATGTCCAACACGCTCATCCAACTCAAGGGCGTCGAAAAATCCTACCCACTCAAGGGTGGCCGCAGCTGGGTGCTCCGGCAGATCAACCTCGCGGTGGCCGAGGGCGATTTCCTGTCAATCATGGGGCCGTCCGGCTCGGGCAAGAGTTCACTGCTGAACATCCTTGGGCTGCTCGATGGCGATTTCGACGGTGAATACCATCTGGCCGGACAGGCCACCCACAGCGCGAGTGACAAACAGCGCAAGCAACTGGCGCGTGAGCACATTGGCTTCATCTTCCAGCACTATCACCTGCTCGACGACCTGACCGTGTACGAAAACCTGGACCTGCCGCTCAGCTATCGTGATGTGCAGAACGCCGAGCGCAAGGCGCGGGTGGCGGACATCCTCGATCGCTTCCAGATCGTCGGCAAGAAGGATCTGTACCCTAATCAGCTCTCCGGTGGTCAGCAGCAGCTGGTCGCGGTGGCGCGAGCGGTGATCACGCGGCCCTCGCTGCTGCTTGCCGATGAACCCACCGGCGCGCTGCATTCGACCCAGGGCAAGATGATCATGGATCTGCTCAAGGGTTTGAACGACGAGGGCATGACGATCATCCAGGTGACCCACAATCCGGACTATGCCGCGGTCGGCAAGCGGCGGGTCGAGTTGTTCGACGGCTGGCTGCAGGAAGTCGGCCTGCCGGAAGGGCAGGGGACGCCCGCATGAGTACCGAGCTGCCGATACTGATCGCAGACGACCAGCGCGACGTGCTGCAGGCCTTGCGGCTGATGCTGAAGGCCGAGGGCTTCCAGACCATCTGCGTCGGCGATCCGGTCGATGCGCTCGAGGCCGTCGCCGGCCGCACCTTCGGCGTCGCCCTGCTCGATCTGAACTACACCCGCGACACCACCTCGGGCCAGGAAGGGCTGGAGCTGATCGGCAAGCTGCGCGAGCTCGATCCGGACCTTCCGATGGTCGTCATGACCGCCTGGGGCACGATCGATTTGGCGGTGCAGGCGGTCCGTGCCGGCGCCGGCGATTTCATCGAAAAGCCCTGGGACAACCCGCGTCTGCTCAGCGTGCTGCGCAACCAGATGGCGCTCGGCGAAGCCCGTCGCAAGGCGCAGCGGCTGGAGGCCGAGAACGACATGCTGCGGGCCGACGAGCGTGCCGACAGTGGCGAGTTCATCGCCGACAGCCCGGCGATGCGGCCAGTGATGCAGATGATCGAGCGGGTCGCGCCGGCCGATGCCAACATCCTGATCACCGGCGAGAACGGCACCGGCAAGAGTGATCTGGCCGAGCTGATCCATCAACGCTCCAGCCGCGCCGGCAAGCCCTTCATCAAGGTCAACATGGGCGGCATCAGTGAACATCTGTTCGAGAGCGAGATGTTCGGTCACGTCCGCGGTGCCTTCACCGACGCCAAGGGTGATCGCATCGGCCGTTTCGAGCTGGCCGACAGCGGCACCCTGTTCCTCGACGAGATCGGCAATATTCCGTTGTCGCAGCAGGCCAAACTGTTGCGCGTGCTGGAGGACGGCGAGTTCGAGCGGGTCGGCTCTTCGCGCACGCAGAGCGCACAGGTACGCGTGATCTCGGCCACCAACGCCGATCTGGACAGTCTCATCGGCGAGCAGCGCTTCCGCCAGGACCTGCTGTTCCGCCTCAACACGGTCGAGATCCACCTGCCGCCGCTGCGCGAACGCGGCCCGGACATCCTGCGCCTCGCGATGCGCTTCCTCGCCCGCCACGCCCAGCGTTATCGGCGCGACGGCCTGCATCTGTCCAGCGCTGCCGAGGCCGTGCTGTTGCGCTATCCCTGGCCCGGCAATGTGCGCGAGCTCAACCACGTACTCGAACGCGCCGTGCTGATGGCCACCAGCAACGAGATCAGCGTCGCCGATCTGCACCTGAAGTCGAATTCGACCACACCGACCGAGTCGCGCAGCATCGACGCCATCGAAGGCCTGACCCTGGACGCCGCCGAGGAGCTGATGATCCGCCAGGCGCTGGTCCGCAGCGGCAACAACCTCAGCCACGCCGCCGACGCACTGGGCCTGAGCCGTGCCGCACTCTACCGGCGGCTGGAGAAATATTCGATCGAGGCCAGCGGGTGATTCCGGCGGCCGGTCCAGCAGCGCAGCCATGAGCGCCGGACGGATCGGCCCGGGCGCACCCTTCGAGAGCAGACTGTGGCGCGGTGCGCTGCTGACCGGTTTGCCGCTGGCGCTGATCGGTCTGGGGCTACTCTGGTTCGGAGTGCCCGAAACGCTGACCGGCCGTGGCATGGCCGCCGCCGCGATCCTGATCGCCTGGCTATGGGGCGCCGCCGCGCTGCGTCAGCGGGTCGTGTTTCCGCTCTACACGTTGTCCAATCTGCTCGAAGCGTTGCGCGAGGGCGATTTCAGCCTGCGCGGCACCCGCGCCCACCGCGGCGACGCAATGGGTGACGTGGTGTGGGAGGTCAACGCGCTGGCGCAGACCCTGCGCGAACAGCGGCTACGGGTCGAGGAGACCCTCGCGCTGCTGACCAAGGTGCTGGCCAACGTCGACTTTGCGATCCTCGCCTTCGACGGCAACGCGCAACTCAAGCTGATGAATCCGTCCGCCGAGCGTCTGCTCGGCATCCGCCAGGCCCAGGCGCTGGGCCAGAGCGCCGAATCGCTCGGCGTGGCCGATGTGCTGACCGGCCAGAGTCCCGTCACGGTGCGCCGCAGCTTCCCCGGCGGCGCCGGCAGCTTCGAGGTCCGCCGCGCCGAATTCCGCCAGGGCGGCCTGCCGAACCGGCTGCTGGTCATCACCGACTTGAGCCGCGCCCTGCGCGAGGAAGAAAGGCAGACCTGGCAACGCCTGATCCGCGTGCTTGGGCACGAGCTGAACAACTCACTGGCGCCGATCAAGTCGATGGCCGCCACCCTCGAACGCCTCTGCGAGCGCGTCGAAGCCGACGAGGAATGGCACGAAGACGTACAAGGCGGCCTGGCCCTGATCGGCGCCCGCGCCCAGGCTCTGAGCCGCTTCATGACCGGCTACACCGCACTCGCCAGACTGCCCCCGCCGGAACTCCGAGCGGTCGAGCTGCAACCCCTGCTCGAACGCGTCGCCCTGCTCGAACAACGTCTACCAATCCGCCTGATTGCCGGCTCACCCTGCCAGATCGAGGCCGACCCCGACCAACTCGAACAAGCCCTGATCAACCTGCTCAAGAACGCCGTCGACGCCAGCCTCGGCGAAGGTGGCGTGGTCCAGATCGGCTGGCAGTTGCGCGCAGGCGAAGCCGAAATAGAAGTCCTCGACCAGGGCCCCGGCCTGTCCCAGACCGAAAACCTGTTCGTCCCCTTCTTTACGACCAAGCCAGGTGGCTCAGGAATCGGCCTGGTGCTGGCTCGGCAGATCGCCGAGGCGCACGGCGGATGGGTGAATCTGGTGAATCGGGAGGATGGCGTGGTGGGGTGTCGGGCGGTGTTGGGGGTGCCGCTTTTTTCAGGGCTGAGGGCTGAGGGCTGAGGAAAAGCAGGGCCCAGGGCTCAGGGCCCAGGGCCCAGGGCCCAGTAGCGCCGCGGCCGCGCGCGGCTCCGATATGGAGTGCGGTAGCTTGCTACCGCTCTGTTCTTGGCAGCTTGCTGCCGCTCTCGGCGCTAGCCGCGCTCTTCCAGGGAACGCGGGCATCCTGCCCGCAGGTTGGGGATGGCGACGGTGCACCCCAATCAAGGCGCAGCTTCAGCGAAGTGAACTTCACAGACGCAGATCCGCACGGCGCAAGCTCTTCCTGGGAACGCGGGCATCTTGCCCGCAGGATGGGGATGGCGGCGTTGCGCCAAGTCAAGGGGCAGCCACAGCGGAGAGTTCCGAGCAGACCCAAGCACCCATCCATTGCGCAGTATCCTCAAGCAAGCCGGATTGAAGAGCTGATTGTCCTATGCGCTACATGGTCGTAGTCGAGCACGGTCCCACAAGCATTGGAGCCTATGTACCTGATCTTCCGGGGTGTGTGGCCGTGGGTGATACTGAGGCAGAAGTGCTGCAGCTCATTCAAGAGGCCATCGAACTCCACCTTGAGGCTCTTCAGCAGCAAGGCGAGAGCCTGCCGGAGCCGCATCCGTCCAGCGCCTTCGTCGAAGTCGTCGCGGCTTAGCCTGTCGGGCTGCACTTCCCTGGTTCCTTCGAAACAGTCTGATCCACGGCCGAGCGCTCTGGACTCAAACCGCAGCGCCCCACCTCGCTACGTCTAGACCTGGCGGTAGTGTGTGAAAGGAGTTGGCAACCGGAGCTACCGCTCTGCTGTTGGCAGCTTGCTGCCGCTCTCGGCTCTGAACCCGCCGTCCACCGAACCCAAGCCACGCCCCGCGCTCACAAGGCCTCGGGCCGTGCGCGCGGGATGTCGGTGAGCTCAGCGAACCGCATCAACTCAGCCTGCAACCCAACTCCCCGGCGGGTCGCCATGACGATCAAGTACGCGAATTTCGGGAGAGACTTGTACAATAGCCCGTCGTGATATTGATCCATGGTCTCGCCACCGCTTTTTGCTAGCCGAGGACATACATGAACGCATCCGCTCGCCCAAAGAGCAGGAGATTGGTGCCGTATGTAACCATTCTGTTTCTTGCGGCGTCATGTGGCTCTGATGGTGTCCGACCAGATTCCAACTACTGCTCCAGGTCGCCAGAAGCAAAGAATCAAATTCTGGCGAACTCTGCGCGAGCGATGGAGAGCGCGGCCAGCGGTGGCTTTTCGGATTCTGAGTATGATGCACGTGTTATTTGGATCAAGAAAGTGGTAATTGTGGAATGGTGGCCGAAGGATGTTGAGGTCAGCGCGTGGGAAACATGGTTTGATTGTTCGGGGAAGCTTCTTCGATTGCGCGAGACACGGCCCGACGAAACGAGGTCCTATTCAGCTGAATGAAACGCCAATTATACTACCTGCTGCGAATTTTCTCGTCTTTGTTGCCAAAGCGCCAGAACAGGTCAGAAATAGGACAAGGAGAATGCCGAAGATGATGAGTGTACTTAGAGCGGTGATCATAATTATCGCCCTTATTCAATCGGTAGCGGCTCTCGCAGACTCGCCGTCCTTCAACCGTCCATTTGTTGTTGCCACTGAAGATGGTGCGTGTTACGCGAAAGCAGTTCCTGCAGAACCGCTCGGTGATGAGGGTAGAACTACCGTATACCGAGTCGAGGAAGGCGGGGATTCAGTTGTGCAATCCTATGAGTGGTATTCCAGGAAGGTCTTTATTTTCTGTGATGTAGACGTTCACGGCACACTTGGGACAATAGCGGTCAAATTCACTGCGGCACACGATGGAAGCAAGGCGAATGAAAGGGATGCTACCTTGGAGGTTTATCACGATAAGGATCTTGCCTTTGCTGTGTCGACTTTAGCAATCGCTGGAAAGCCCGCGAATGTCTTTCAAACATTTTCTCGCTATTTCGCCGTTCAATCCATTGAGCCGGAGGTCCTGAATGGCAGGGCAACATTGAAGGCCTTCACCAATGATGATCGGATCCTGCGCATTGATCTTGTTTCGGGATCGATTCAGGAGTAGCACGACGAGCGGGGACAGGCGGATTTTCCCGCGCGCGCTTCGTGATCTCGCCCACAGGTGTACCTTCGAAGGCCGATGTGACCCGCGCCGCGCTGTCCGATTGGCGCCGCCAGGTTGATCGCGGGTCTCACCGGCTGCGCATGATCGCCTCGCTCATTCCGAAGCAATGCAAGAGCGCCGCTGAACCCGATCGGGTAGTGGCAGGGCGTCGTTTGTCCGAGCTCCGCGCCGATCGGGTACAATGGCCTACAAGGAGCTGCTGACCGAGGCCAGCCGTTTGCGCATGTATGGCGATCTTTTCGTCCCGCGCCAGCCGTGGTCAAAGTTGCGTCCAGTCAGTTTGTCGTTGCCGCACAGGAACGACCGGCGTACACAACGCGAGACGCAGTGGAGGAAGCCGGAGTTGCCCGGTGGGACAATGGCAGCGCGGGCGGTCGTCACGTGCACAGCCCGGCGCGGGTCGCGGCGATCCAGTGCTCCTTGCTCGGAGAGCAAACGCGATTGCCGCAGTCGCTTGGGCTCCTTCGCAATGACGAGCGGTCATGGCCCATGTGCGTTTCCGGGCCATGCTCGCGGTCGACTGTCCATTCGGTCGTCAAGATCGTCAACGCCGCCGCTGTAATCGCGACTGTCATGTTCGTAACTCCCTTGTGCCCAGGCAAAGGATCTACTCGGATGGATACCACTCGCGGCACCATGTTGTTGCTCCTTCTTGGCTACCTTCTGATCTCGAAGCTGGCGGCACAAAGCTATACTACACAGAACCGCTCCATCGTCTCCAGCGGCGTCAATCGCCCATTCCTGCAGGCCACCCCGGTCAGTGGGGCCGCGGGCAAGCCCTTGGTCGTGGTGTTGCATGGGGATGGCGGAAGCGGCGCCGGCATTCGCGCGGCCCTGCCTATCGACGCGGTGGCTGCGGGCGGGGCCACCTTCATCTACCCGGATGCCCCCGGTGGCACCTTTGAGTATTTCACCGCGGCGGGCCGCAGCAGCGAAGTCCGGTTCATTCGTGATCTGATCGATCTGCTGTTTGCCGAGTCGGCGATCGACCGCGACCGCGTTTTCCTGGCCGGCTTTTCCGGCGGCGGCACAATGGCCAATGTCCTGGCCTGCCGAATGGAGAACGACGAGATTCGTGCCACGGCGATCAATGCCGGTTCGCTCTATCCCATCGACGATGACTTCACCTATACCGGCAACGGCGGCGTCAGTTGCGCGCTGCCGGCGACCATGCTGCTGTGGGGTGAGTCCGACAGCACGCCGGGCGTGAGTTACACGATCGGACTGGGCATCCGCGACAACGTCACAGCAACCTTGAACTGCGGCACCGGAACCGCGCCCTTCTCCCCCGCGCCGTGCGTGCTCTATCAGGGCTGTCAGCGTGACGCCGGCTGGTGCTCGATCGCAGGCCTCGGTCACAGCATCTGGAATCAATCCGCTACCGCGAGCTGGAACTTTTTCCAGCGTCAGGGTGGCGGATTGCCACCGGCCGAGCAGATCATCTACGCCGACGGGCTGCAGAACGGCTGGCAGGATTTCTCCTGGGGGACGGTCGACTTTGCCAACACGCAGTTTCCCCATCAGGGCGCGATGGCCATCCGCTTCGATGCCGACAGCTTCGAGGGGCTGGCTTTAGCCAAGCCGGGTGCGGCGATCAGTGCCGCGCAGTTTCCCGAGCTACGGTTCTGGATTCGAGGGACTGCCGGTGGCGAACAATTGCAGATCTCGTTGCAGACCGGCGCCACGTTGCACCGGGATCTGCCGTTGGCAGGCTTCGTCAACGGTGGTGCAATCGTAGCGGGGAGCTATCGCGAAGTCGTGGTTCGGCTGGCTGATCCGCCGATGAGCTACAGCGGGCCCTTCGAGCGGATCAACATTCAGGATGCGACAGGCACGCCACCGGTCAATCCACAGGTGGTCTACGTCGACAGCATTCGGCTGCTCGGCGCCGCGGCCGGGGGTCACCTGTTCGCCAATGGTTTCGAGTAGCCGCCCCGTTCAATCCATTGAACTGGATGTCCGAAATGGCAGGTCAAGATTGAAGGCCCTCACGAATGATGAGCGGATCCTGCGCATTGATCTTGCTTCGGGATCGATTCAGAAGTAGCACGACGAGCTGGGACGGGCTTCCCGGGTCATCTAGGTCCGCAGACTGAGCGCAAAAATAGTCGACGCAAGCATGCTTTGACAATTGGCAACAAGCCAGCGCGTTGGTCCTGTGAACCTCCGTCAGTAGCGGGTCTGCAGCGTCAATGGTGCCGCATCGCCGAGCGCCTCCGCGGAGAGGAAGGCGATGTCGCCGCCCATGGCCTGGACCTGTTCGATCAGCTCATCGACCACGTCATCGGTCGCGCCGTCGACGCCGGTGTCGTCATGGATCGTGATCGTGCGCGCGTCGGCATCGATCGTTCCGGCCAGCATGTAGCCGCGACGCACATAAAGGCGCTCTGCATTGCCCTCGGTGACGGCCCTGTAGATATCCGAGATGTCGGTGAGCAGGCGATTGGCACCGCGAGCCTCGCCAAGCTTGTCCATCGCGTCGGTTTCCTTCGATTCCCGGTACTGCGCCACAGCTGGCTGGGCGTCGGCGACCAGCGCGACCATGTCGGCTTCCAGATCGGGCGCATTGGTGACTTCACCCACGATGTCGACGGGCCGGTCGGAGAGTTCCTTGAACAAGGCGACGTTGCGGGCGTCGCCGACCAGGATCACCGGCAGGCGGTCATTTCCGCGCTTGCCCTGGATCTCCTGCAGGCTCTTGTCGATGACGTTCAAGAACTCCTTGAGCAGATTGTCTTCGCTCGGCGCTTGCGAGCGTTCATGCCCGCTGGTGCTGTACAGCGAGTTGTTCTTGATCGGGAAGGTATAGCCCTGCAGCTGCGTGCTGTTGTCGAACTCATGCACCGGTCGATCGTTGTAGGCGTGGATCAGCCGGCCAACTTCGCGCGAAACCACGACGAGGAAGTAGCTGACCGAGTCGAACAGGCCACGGACGATGTCGCGAGTGGCGAAATTGCTGTCGATGATCGCTCGCTGCTTCACCGAAAACGGCAGCACAACGATTTCCGCGCCATCAACGCCCGCGAACAGGGCCAGACCATCGAGGTTGTGGCTGTGATCGTGCGCATCGACCTGGGTGTTGATCAGCTCCATGATCGGCCAGACCTCGCGCTTGTCCATGCTTTCCAGCATCCGATCCTCGGCTTGCTTGACGAGGTTCTTGAGCGTGATCGGGTCCTGCTTGTTCTCGGGAAAAGTGCGATGCGTAGGCATCAAAAGGCTGATGGCGGGATCGGCCTGGCGCGCCTTGAGATCGAGCAGGACACTGTTGAGGTTTTTCATCTTGACTCCGTCGGGATCGCAGCAAGCCGCCGGCAGGGCGACGAAACGGCGAGGCTATGATCAGAAAATGGAACTTGACTTTCGAGTTTGGCGCACGGGCTTGGTACGCGGCGTGAAGGGAGCTTTTGGCGCTGTTTACCCGGACGTTACCGCTGGCGGCGACTTGGCAAGCCCTCGTTGCGGTTCCGGCTCGGCTCGCCAACCTGAACTGGAAGCCGTTCGGGGTTGGCTGGCACTAATCTTCGAAGCCATTCGCAAACAGTGGGTCACCTACGTAATGGAGGCTTCCAGCAAAAGTGCGCGGCGAATTCTGACCGCCCGCAAACGGATTGGCCCCTGTCCGAGCCGTGTCGCTGAACAGATTGAGGTCGTCGTTGATCCAGATCGTCTGCGGCGGTTTGGAATTGGTGCCCGTGTAGCGGATGCCTGTATTCGGAACTATCGAGTGCAGATAGACCGCGGTGACCTGGGTTGGCGACAGCGCAATCGGTGTGTCCAACACAAAGGGCACGGGGATGTCGACGCCCCGCGTCTCGCCAGCCAGAGTTTGCGTCAGCGTCCAGCCTGTGTTGCTGTTCGTGAAATCAATGTAGCTCCCGCTTCGGGTCCATACTTCGATCGCCGTCGGCGTGCCCGCCGCCGAAGCCATTGGAACCGCAAAGCCTTTGAGAGTCAGCGGTTCATTGACGGGAAGAAGGTTGAGGAATACGCCACCACTGCCATTGTTCGCCGGCGCGGTGTCCAGTGTTTTCGAGTACCGGATGATTCCCGAAAATGTGCGCGGCGAAAACTGAGTGCCGGCAAAAGGGTTGGCTCCTGTTCTGGCCGTGTCGCCGAACAGGACCAGGTCGGGATTGGACCAGGTCGTCTCCGGCGGGTTGGCTGTTACTCCGGTGTAGCGAATTTGTCCATTCGACATTGTGGAATGCAGGTAGATCGCGGTGATGCCGGTCGGCGACAGGTCTATGGGAGAGGACAACACAAACCGCGCTTGCGTGGAGGGTCCCTGCGTCACACCGGTTACTGTCTGCGTCAGGGTCCAACCTGCATTGCTGCCTGTGAATCCAATGTAGCTCCCGGGTCTGGTCCACACTTCGACCGAGGTCATGTTGCCAACGACTGATTCCGTGGGGACGTCGAAGCCGGTGAGGACCAACGACTGATCCACTGGCTGCAGATTAATGAAGACGCCACCGGATCCGTTGTCCGAAGGGGCGGTTTGCAGTGACCCCGCCAGAGCGAGTGCGGGCGCGACCAGGCTGAGCATGGCAAGCGACGCTAGCAAGGTTTTTCTCATCATTGATCCCAATGTGTGAAGAAGCCCCTGTGCGCCCGAGCCTACATGCTCGGCTTGCCCTGTCAAGCAATGAGACTGCCGGACCCCTCGCAAGGCGTTGGTCCTCCTGACTTCTGGCTAGCATCGCAGAGTCGATCAACGACCAGCCGTCAGCGGCGCAACTACCATAAGCCGACGGCCGTCAGGGCCGGCACCGCAATGGCGACATGCACCAGGAGGCCTCCGCGCGTTTGCTGCCCCGGCAGTGCCGCATGGCTGATCGGGCCGTAGACCAACCGCGCGCGAATCGCCTTCGGATCAAGGTTGTGGTGTTCGAGCAGGGTCAGCCAGACGTCCACGCGGGTCCGGTCCGGGAAGATGTACTGATGAGTAACTGCAGGTGACTGGCTGTTCGCCTCCGGCGTGATCACGCGCCCAGATGCTCGCGCCCGTGCGGCGCGTCCAGATCCTGTAGCGGGCCCTTGGGCACCACGCCGGTGGGATTGATCATGTCGTGGCTGCCGTAGTAGTGGCCCTTGATGTGCTGGAAGTCGACGGTCCCGGCCACGCCGTCGATCTGGTACAACTCGCGCAGGTAGCCGTACAGGTTCGGATAGTCGACGATGCGGCGCAGATTACACTTGAAGTGGCCCACGTACACAGGATCGAAACGCAGCAGTGTGGTGAACAGTCGCCAGTCGGCCTCGGTGACTCGCTCGCCGCACAGGTAGCGGCGCGTAGCCAGCCGTTGCTCCAGCCAGTCGAGCGTCTCGAACAGCGGCACTACCGCCTCCTCATAAGCGGCCTGGGTGGTGGCGAAGCCGGCCTTGTACACGCCGTTGTTGTCGTGTGGGTAGACCCGGTCGTTGATCTCGTCGATCTCCGAGCGCAGCGACTCGGGGTAGTAGTCGCCCGCCGCGGCACCCACCTCGTCGAAGGCGCTGTTGAACATGCGGATGATGTCGGCCGATTCATTGCTGACCACGGTGCCGCGCTCCCGATCCCAAAGAACCGGTACGGTCACGCGGCCGGAATAATCGGGATCGGCCTTCAGGTACACCTCGTACATGCGGCTGGCGTCGCTGATCGAATCAGCAATCACGCCGGGACCGGGCTCGAAGGTCCAGCCTTCCTTGCCCATTAACCAGTTCACCACCGAGACAGTGACCATAGCTTCCAACCCCTTGAGGCGCCGGAAGATCAGCGTGCGGTGCGCCCAGGGACAGGCCAGCGACACATACAGGTGATAGCGCCCCGGCTCGGCCTTGAAGCCCCCATCGCCGGCTGCTCCGGGGCTGCCGTCGCGGGTCACCCAGTTGCGGAAGCGCGACTTCGAACGCTCGAAGCGCCCATCGTTCTTGCCCGTGTCGTACCAGGTGTCGTGCCATTTGCCGTCCACCAGCAAACCCATCTCGTTCTCCCGAAGTATCGATGACCATGCGCACGCTACCGCGCCGTTGTGAAAGCTCGCGTGAGTCGGACCTGTCGTTCGGGCATATCATTCGTCCATGGCAGCATCTCGCAAGCGCTCATCGCCCGCCAAACAGTCGGAAGTCCAGGGAGGCGCTGTGGCCGCACACGGCGGCTTCATCCGGGTGCTGCACTCCGAAGCGCTGCACGAACGCACCCTTTCGGTTCTCGCTTCCATCGAGAGCGCCGCCGATGCCACCGCGCATCGCGATGAACTCGGTGCAGTCGTCATCGAGCTGACCAACAGCGCACTCGACTACTGTTTCATGCAGCCACTCAAGCGAGCCAAGCCGGGTTTCGTCGTTGAGCAAACCGCGAGCCTCGGTATGAATGGCGTGCAACAAATGATCGGGCGCGTCGTCCGGCAGGTCATCGGGCACATGAATGCCGAGCAGCTGCTTTCCATCTCGGCGTCGATCCGGCGGTTCATGGTTTAGGCGCCAGCTCGGCCTCCTTGTGATCTTGCGTGTCTCCAGGTCCTGTGCGAGTTTTGCCGCGACTCCCCGCATACTTTCGGACCACGCCGATGCGTTTGTACAACCAAGCGTTGCTGTTGACTCTGTCCGCGTCGCTGCATGCCGAGGCGTGGACCTCCGACGTAGCCCTGCGGGTTGCACAACCGGGCACGCCGACGGCAACCGTCCTGAACCTTGCCGCCGACGCCGAGGGCGGTCATCGCGCGGTCATCGAGCGTTCGGACGGTCGCATGGATATCCTGCATTTTGACGCGGCGCAAGGGCTGGTCTCGGTCCGCAACCGGCCGCAGGGCGATGACATTGCAGCACCCTACTCGCGCTCGAAACTGGTCGTGCTCGAAGACGGTTCGCTGTATGCCCTGTCCAGTACCAACACACTCGCCCGGCTGAAGGCGGACGGTGCCGTTGCGTGGGCCAGTAACCCGCAATACTACCGGTGCGAGCGCGCGGTCGGCGCTCCTGGTGCCGTGCTCTGGACTCTTTGCCTGGACCGTTTTGACGACATGGCCATTCAACGTACCGATGCGGTTGGTCGGACGCGCATTCGCTACGAACTGCCGATAGGGGTCATGACGGCGCTTGATCTGGCGAGCGACGGCGGGGTCTTTTTCTCTGACTACCTGGGCGGCGGGGCCTCGATTGGACGCTTTGCCGCGGACGGTTCGACCCGCTGGTACGGCACGCCGGTCAGCCTTCAAGGGGTGGCGGTGTGGGCCATGCTGGAACTCGAGAATGGCCATGTACTGCTGGTGGGACAGGTCCTGGGGCAGCCCCGACTCAAGCTGATGGAGCGCGATCAGGCGGCTGGATTGGTCAGCCAGACCGATATCGAACTGGGCTTTCCTTCGCGCGAGATCCTGCTGGCCAGGCGCGAGGCCGACGGCTCACTGCTGCTGCTGATCGACCGTGGTGTGGAAGGGGCCGATGTCCTGGTGCAGATCAAGCCGGACCGAAGCCTCGGCTGGATTCATGCGCTGCCAGCCGAGATGGAGGTGGAGAATTCTCAGCTTGATCGGCACGCGCTGCTGCGCACCGATGACCTGGAAACCCGTCTCATCGCGCGCAAGTTCATCACGATCGACGAGGGATTCCGTACGCAGTACAGCTATCTGGCCATTGGCGCCGACGGGCAGCGGCGCATCGAGCGGCTATTGGGCGACGAGCGCGACTTCCTCGAATTCGAGCCGCGGCCGCTGCAGGGTGATTTCCTGACCGCCGGCCGCTATGCCCGCATCGATGCCGACGGCCAGGTCGTTGATCTGGCCCTCCCAGGGATCTACATAGGGCAGGAACAGCCCAAGGTGCTTGCCGCCTACAGCGACGGTGACGAGCGCTTCGTGGTCGTGGACACAGCTCAGGACCGTCGGCTGCAGGCCTGGACGCGCAGTGGCGAGCTACGCTGGTCAGCGCCACTGCAGCGTGATGTCGCCTTGCTCGGGGAGTCCGGCCCACAGGCGCGACTGCAGGTGGCCGATGTTGCTCTTTGTTTCAGCGCCGAGGATATCAATGCGACCCTTTCTGTATTCGAGCGCTTGCCGGTGGAGTGCTTCGAACGCAGCGGGGGTACGCCCCTGCATCGCTTCGAGCCTGAGCCTCAACCGGTCCTCAGTTTGCAGGGGGACCATCTGCTCCTCGCGGGCGGGGTCATGGCACGTTTGGAGCGCGCGGGCGACGGCCTTGCTGTCCGCTTTCAGTCGGTGGTCGACGGCAGTGATGTGCGCCCATCGCGAGTGCTGGCGTGGATCGCCTCACCTGGGCTGGAAGGGACATCCGGCGGTGTCGGCGTCCACTTTGCGCATGGTCCGGGAAGCGAGGTGCAGTGGTTCGATGGGCTTGAGCCACACAGCGCCAACTATCCGCACGGAGAGTTCAGCCAGTTTGGGGCTCATGTGCTGGCCGAGGGTATGCTGCTGGGCAATCAATGGTATCCACGCAGCGGCAGTCCGGCTCCGGAGCTCATCGCAGGTGCGGGATCCATCGCGCAGGTCAACGACGATGGCCATCCGGTTGTGCTGCTTATGAGGACGTGGTCGGGCGAGCTGACACTGGCGGGCTTCGAGCCTTCAGCAGGCAGCATTCAATGGGGCCGGGCGGTCCCGGAGCTGGAAGGATTCCACGATCTGAGGCTGGCCCGCGGTAGCGGTGCGGTGCATCTGCTGCCCGACCACAATGGCCTCGACGATGACATCGATCTGGACATCATCAGCTACGACCGGGCCACGGGCCAGCCGTTGGACCGCCGCAGCATCGAATGTGGTGGCGGTCCCTGTCGCTTCATGGTCGACGGCCCGATAGCGGCCCCGGATGGTCTGGACCTGTTGTTGCTGCGGCAGCAGGCTGATGGCACTCGCGCGCTGCGCGCGCTGCACTTAGCCTCCGATTTGCCCGCGCTACCGCCCGACCAGAGCGGGATCGCCGGCCTCTGGTACCACCCTGGCCTGCAGGGCCACGGGCTGGTGCTGACTTATGTAGAGGGCACGCGGACGGTCTTTGCGCCCTGGTTTACCTATCGGAACTATCACCAGCGCTGGGACGAGAGCGACCTGAGCTGGTACTCGTTCCAGGGTGATGTCCAGCCCGGCGCCGAGATGGTCAGCCTGGAACTGTTGCGCAATGTCGGCGGCAGTTTCGCCACGCCGCCGACAACCTCCTCGCAGGTGGTCGGCCAGGCCGAGTTGCGGCTGGTCTCCTGTGATCGCGCCACGCTGTCGTTGGGCTACGATCCCGAGTACAGCCTCGAGCGGCCGGCGCAGATTCCGCTGATCCGCCTCGGTCCACGCACGCGCCCCTGCGTCCGTGCAGATGGCAGTGTCGATCCGCCCCGGCTTGCGGCTGTCGATCAGGCCGGTTTCAGCATCCGTCAGTCCGGTGCCTGGTTCGATCCGGCCACCTCGGGTCAGGGAATCATGCTGGAAGTGGTGCCGCCAGGTCCGACCCAGAACGGACTGCTCTTCGGCGCCTGGTTTACCTACGACCGCGCCGGTAGTGGCAACGATGTCGACGCCCAGGACTGGTTCATCCTGCAGGCGGACCTGGCCGAGGGAGCGTTGGGTCATGTCGAGGTGCCCATCTATCGCAGCATTGGGGGCGAGAAGCTGCAGCGGCCTACCAGCAACCTCTTCGCGGTCGGCAGCGCCGAACTCAAGTTCAATTCCTGTACCCGGCTGACCGTCGCTTACCAGTTCGACGACGGCCCGCTGGCCGGGGCTCATGCCGGTCTGGCCGGACAACTGGAGCTGGCCCGGATCGGTGGATGCAATAAGCAATGAAAGTCCGCCTGCGAGTGCCGCGTGACGGACCTCAAGGACCAGGCATGGACAGACGTTCTAGCCCGCCGGATAGTAAGTTGGCGACCCCGGTCCCACCGGCAAGCCAAGGGCGAACACCCACAGGTAGAACAGGGCGATCCAGCCGATCGTCAACACCACCGTGTAGGGCAGCATCATCGCGATCAGGGTGCCGATGCCCAGGGTGCGTACGTAGCGCGCGGCGAATGCCATGATCAGGCCGAAGTAGCTCATCATCGGGGTAATGAGGTTGGTGACCGAGTCGCCGATGCGGTAGGCGGCCTGGATCACTTCCGGGCTGTAGCCCACCAGCATCAGCATCGGCACGAAGATCGGTGCGGTCACGGCCCATTGCGCCGAGGCCGAGCCCAGCGACAGGTTGACCATCGCGCTCATCGGGATGAACAGCAGGAACACCACCGGTCCGGTCAGCCCGAAATGCTGCAGCGTGTTGGCGCCGACGACCGCGATCACCTGGCCCAGCTGGGTCCAGTTGAAAAAGGCGACGAACTGGGCGGCGAAGAACACCAGCACGATGTACAGTCCAAGCGAGCTCATCGACTTGGCCATCGCGTCGATAACGTCACGATCGCTGCGGATCTTGCCCACCGCGTGACCGTAGACGATTCCGGGAATGGCGAAGAACACGAACACCAGAGCCACGATACCGGTCAGGAATGGGCGCAAGCTGGCAAGAGTGTCTTCGACGCCGGGCAGTCGCAATGCGCCCCAACTCGGTACCGTCAACAGCGCCACCAGCGCCGCCACCGCGAACTATTATTTCATGGCCGTGTCGACTTTCATGGTCACCATCATCG
>JBGTIE010000122.1:0-5417 GCA_041745855.1 Lysobacterales bacterium
TCACCGGAACTGGAACTGGCCACTGGAACTGCTCTCCTGACCCCTCAGCCCTCAGCTCTCAGCCCTGCTCTGGAAGCCACTTCCGCCCCGATCGCCAGACAGCTGGTCAGGCCAGGCGATTCGATGCCGTACAGGTTGATCAGACCCGGCACGCCGTGGTCGCCTTGGTCCTGGATCTGAAAGTCGCGCGGGGGCTCGTCGGGCCCGCTGATCTTGGGTCGGATGCCGACGAAATCTGGTTCCAGTCGATCGGTGGGAAGTCCAGGCCACCAGTCGGCGATGGCTTGCGCGAAGGCGTCGCGACGGCTGTCATCAAAAGCGTAGTCAGGCCGGTCGACCCAGCGCAGGTCGGGCCCGAAACGGGCCTGGCCGGCGATGTCCAGACCGAGATGGACGCCGAGGCTGTGGGTTGGCGGCAGCGGATAGATCAGCTGTCGGAACGGCGCCTTCCCGCGCAGGCGATAGTAGTGACCCTGGCCATAGCGCAGCTGCGGGATGGTTTTCGGTGCCAGTCCCTCGATGCGTGCAGCCAGGGCGGTGGCGCCCAGGCCAGCGGCATTGACCAGCGTGGCGCAGCGCAGACTGTCGCCGTCGCCGGTGCGCAGCTGAAAAATGTTCTCGCGCCGTTGCACCGAATGGACCTCGGTGCGGCACAGGAGCTGACCGCCGAGTGCCTCGAGCGCGCCGACCAGAGAGCCGACCAGTTCGGGCGCATCGACGATGCCGCTGTCGGGCGAACTGATGGCCGCCGCGCAGCGCAACTCCGGCTCCAGTGCCAGTGCCTGCGCGCCTTCGAGCCAGTGCAACTGCACACCATTGTTCAGCCCGTGCTGGTACAGCGCCCGCAGCCGTTCGCGCTGACTGGCTTCGGTGGCGACCACCAGCTTGCCGCAGCGCCGGTGCGCCACCCCGCGCTCAGCACACCACTGGTACAAACGACGCGCGCCGTCGACACACAAGCGCGCCTTTAGCGAGTCCGTCGGGTAGTACAGGCCGGCGTGGATCACGCCGGAATTGCGCGAGGAGATACCTTCACCGGGACGGTCCAGCGCTTCGAGCACCAGCACCTGGCGACCGGCTTCCGCCAGGGCCACCGCGCAGGCCAGGCCGACTACTCCGGCGCCGACGACGACGACTTCGAAGTCCCAGTTTGCGTCCATATTGGGCATTGCGGAATCAAATAGCCGTTTTAGGTTTTAAGTTTTAGGTTTTAGGGTAAGAGCCAAGGCAGAACAAGGCCAGCACGGATGATGAAGCGAGCGGCAGCTGCCGAGGCGTCCAGCCCGCCCACCCAGCCGGTACGCGCCCTCGCTCTCAACCCTAAAACTTAAAACCTAAAACCTAAAACCGCTCTTACCTCAACTCCACCGCCCCAAAACCGTCCGGGTGCGCCGATCATTGAGCCGTATCGTCGCCCGCCGGCGGGTTTCGATCCAGTCGATCAGGGCCTTGGGCAGTTTCGGCTGGTGAGCGCGGGCGCGTCGGTGCAGGACGGCCAGGTCGTTTTCGTTGCCGAGGGCCTTGGTCAGCCGCTCCAGCCGTTCCGGTTCGATTCTGGACGGGCGCCTTTGCTCGAGCCGCTCGAACCAGCGCAGCTGCAGCATCAGCAAACGCACGCGGCGGCGGGTGGCATGGCGCAGGACTGCAGAGCGATGACCGCGAACACCCGCGACCGCACGACGAGCCTTGCGCAAGCTGCCGGCCAGTGCGCGCCGCTGGTGCTTTTCCGAAGGCATCTTCAGTGTGGCCAGTAGCGCGCGAACCTTGCCGATACGGCCATACAGCAGGACTCGGGCCCGGCCGCCGGCAAATTCGTCCAGCGCGGTCTGGCTCGCCTGGCTCAGTTCGCGGCGCCAGCCGCTGAGCACCTTGCGCAGCTCCTTGTCGGGCAACTGAGGCCGCAGTCTGTCGATCGTTTCGATCGACGACCCGGCGTCGCGCAGCTTGGACAGGCGGGCGCGCGCATGCTTGAGCTTTACATCCAGCGCCCGGGCCTGGGCATCTCCGCCGTCACGCGCAAAGCGCAAACCGGCGCGCACCCGGCGCAGGCTCTTGCGCGCTTCGTGGATATCCTTGTGGGTCAACGCGCGCTTCGGATTCAGCCGCTTGAGTGCCTTGTCCAGTTCATCCAGCAACGCAGCACGCAGGCGCTCGGGTGGGGCGACTTCGGTGGCATCGTCAGACATGACCGGCAATCTGTGCGCTTTCGAAACGGGCACGCAGACTGGCACAGGTTGGACGGTGGTCGCTACCTTGTCGCTGTCTTCGGGGCGCCGCGCCAAACTGATGTTTCGGAAGGCGAGTGTGGTTCAAGGGCCCAGGGCCCAGGGCTCAGGGCCCAGCAGGTCAAGAGCCGCATCGACCGTTTGCGCCGTAGCCGCGGGGGATTGGCCCTGAACTGGGCCCTGGGCCCTGAGCCCTCGGCTTGATGCAGAGCCCTCACCACGCCATCTCGCACCGGCATAGTCCCCTAGCTCACCCGCTCGAACTGCCAGTTCGTCGACGGCATAGCCCCCTGCGGCAGGTAGTGGTCGATCAGCAGGAAGCCGAACAACGCCATCAGGTAGATGATCGAGTAGTTGAACACGACCATCGCGAACTGCTCGTTCGGCGGCTTGAGCAGGCGCCAGGCGTAGTACAAAAAACCAATGCCCAGGACCACTGCGCCGGCCAGATAGAACAATCCGCTCATGCCCGCCAGCCAGGGCATCAGCGTGATCAGGAACAGCAGAATCGTGTAGTAGAGGATTTGCCAGCGGGTGAAATCAGCACCGTGGGTGACCGGCAACATCGGCACGTCGACCGCGGCGTAATCCTCCCGACGATAGATTGCCAGCGCCCAGAAATGCGGCGGGGTCCACAGGAAGATGATCAGGAACAGTATGAAGGCGTGGCCGTGCAGCTCGCCGGTCATCGCGGTCCAGCCGAGCAACGGTGGCGCCGCGCCGGCGGCGCCGCCGATGACGATGTTCTGCGGCGTGGCGCGCTTGAGATAGGCGGTGTAGACGATCGCATAGCCGATCAGCGAGGCCAGCGTCAGCCAGGTCGTCAAGGCGTTGACCCACAGCAGCAGTACCGCCATCGCCGCCAGCGCCAGAGCGGCTGCGAAGGCCAGCACCTGGGTCTGGCTGAGCTGTCCGCGCGGCAGAGGGCGATGGCGGGTGCGTGCCATCTTTGCGTCAATGTGCGCATCGAGCAGATGGTTGATCGCCGCCGCCGAGGCAGCCGCCAACCAGATCCCGACCGAGGCGGCCACCAGCCGCGGCCAGTCCGGCACGCCCGGCACGGCCAGAAACATGCCGACAATCGCGGTGAACACGATCAGGGCGACGACTTTGGGCTTGGTCAGGGCAATGTAGTGTCGTATCAGGGCCACGTCCGTCCGCAGGCTTGCCGCGTGTGGGCGGCTCATCGTTGCAGTCTCACCGGTTGACTCGCCGCGAGCAAGGCCAGCACGCTGCCGAGCAGCAGCGCCGCCACGCCGTTGTGCGCGGTCGCCACCGCCAAAGGCAGGCCGAAGACGACATTGGCGATGCCCAGCGTCAGTTGCAGCGCGAGCAGGCGCAGCATCAATCCGGCCAGGGTGCCAGCGCCGTGCCGATACAGGCGCCAGGCCAGCCAGAGCAGATAGAGCGTCAGCACGATCGCGCCGAGTCGGTGAATGACGTGGATCGCGGCGCGGGCACTGGCGTCGAGCACGCCGCCTTCATAGTCCACCCCGATACCGCGCCACAGCACGAAGGCCTCGCGGAAGTCCATCGCCGGCCACCAGCTGCCCTGGCAGGTCGGAAAATCCGGGCAGGCCAGGGCGGCGTAATTGGTGCTGACCCAGCCGCCGAGGGTGATCTGCGCGGCCAGCAGCACCAGCGCCGTCACGATCCATGGCCGCAAGCTCTGCAGCGGGACGCGCAGAATCGCTGCGGGGTGCACCCGCAGCCAAGTCCAGACGATCAGCGCGAAGGTCGTCATGCCGCCGACCAGGTGCGCGGTGACGATCAGTGGCTTGAGCTTCCAGGTCACCGTCCACATGCCCAGCACGGCCTGAAAAAGCACCACCGCGACCAGCAGCAGCGGCACCACCAGCGGCTGTCCTGGTTCATGCCGTCTGCGCCAGGCCATCCATGCCAGCACCACGATCATCGGCCCGAGCACGCCGACCAGATAGCGATGGGCCATCTCCTTGACCGCCTTGGGCACTTCCAGCGGGCGCTCGGGCCAGACTTCCGCGGCGCGCTGCACATCGTCGGGCTGGGTCGGCCAGGTGATATGGCCGTAGCAGCCCGGCCAGTCCGGACAGCCCAGGCCGGCGTGCGACAAGCGCACATAGGCGCCGAGCACGATTACCAGCAGGGTGACGATCGCGGTGGCCAACGCGAAGCGTCGGAACAGGGTCTTGCTCATCGTCCGCTCTTGCTCCATTTCAGCAGGTGGCGCAGATCCTTGCGCAATTCGGTGCCGTCGAACGCGGCCGGGTACCAGGTCGCCCCGTAGCCCTCGGGGTCGATCAGCAACACCCGCGCGGCGGCCGGCAGTTCGACGCTGCCATCGCGCTGATGACTGATCCAGACCGGCTCCAGCGGGGGCAACGGCGCTCCTGCCGGCAGGGTATACAACAGTCGTACCCGCTCGCGTTCCTGGCCCTGGGCCATCCAGACCCGTTGCAGCAAGTCCACCTCGGCGACGCAATCATCGGCGCACTGTGGGCCGGCGACGTAGGTCAAAGTCCACACCGCGACCTCGTCCACGCTGGCGGCCGCCGGCTCGGCGCCACGGGCGGGCAACCAGCCGGACAAGGCTGGCGAGGGTTCGAACAGGGTGCCGTAGTTCTTCGTTGCCTGCGGGTCGTAATGCAACCACGGCGTCTGCAGCGCCAGTGCGATAAGCACCGGGGCGCCAAAGGCCAGGCACAGCAGGATCAATTGCAAACGCTTGTTCAAGCCATCTCCTTCGGCAGCAACATTCGGTCCATGTGAATCGTTCAATGTGAATCGTTCAATCGGTCGGCCTGCGCCGGTTGCGCCAGACCAGCACCACGTAGATCAGCAATACGGTCGCGGCCAGCCCCCACCACTGCAGCGCATAGCCTCGGTGCCGCTCCGGTGGCAGCGAGCGCGGCGCCCAGTCGCGCTCGAATCCAACCGGCGAGCTCGGATCCAGGTAAAACACCCACGGCAGCAAGGGTCGCTGCAAAGTAGCCTCCAGCCAGTCCAGATCGATCCGCGTGACCAGCAAGGGATCCGTGATGTCAGCCGCCGGTGCCTGCCCCAGGCTCAGCCCGGCCGCGGTGGGATGATCCAGGAAGCCAGCCAGCTCCAGCACTTCCGATGGTCGCTCCACCGTAGGCAGCTCGCGCACGCCATCGGCCAGCGGCAGCCAGCCGCGCGCGACGAGCAGATCGGCCGCCATGCCATCGAGCC
>JBGTIE010000123.1:0-3164 GCA_041745855.1 Lysobacterales bacterium
GCACCAGCGTGCCGCCAAGCGCCACCGCCAGCGCTATCTCATCGGCTTGTGCGCGCGGTGCCCGCAGGACCCGGCCGTGACGGATCTTTGCCTGCACGACCGCCTGCTGACCGGCGCGGCTGTTGCGCGGTCGTGCGGTCAGCATCCATAGCGCGATCACTGCGCACACGGCGGTCAGGAAGGTGATGAAGCCGACTGGCTTGGCGCGTTCCACACCGACCATGATCTTCGCCAGTCCAAGGCCGCTCCAGAGCCACAAAGGCAGACTGGAATACAGCCGCAGCTGCCAGGCCTGGGCGTCTGACAGGACCAGCCCGCGGGTCACCAGCGCCCGGTCGATTCGTCGCCACAATGGCGAAAGCCGCTTGACCAACGCTGACGGCCGGTGGCTGCGCCGAACCGCGGCAACGACCTCGCGGTGCGCGTCACCGGCCGGGCTGGTCCCGGCCTCCAGACGCTGGCTTTGCTCGTTCCACCGCAGAGCCTGATCAGCCAACGCACTGGCTACCGCGGTGTCCATGACCCGTTCCGGACCACCTTGCAGATAGGCCAGTTCGAGCGGGCCGAGCGACTGGGCCGAGCTGCCGGCGCCGTGATCCTTCATCCGGCTACGTACGAAGGCACCGAGCAGGATCGCCAGCACCAGGCCGCCGACGTACAAGCCGAGGAACGGACCGGCAGTCCAGTCCAATGGATTGACTGGCAGCGCCTGCACCGCCAGCGGCGCGGTCAGCACGCCGAGCAGCACGACCAACGGTCTGGCCAGCACCGACAGACGCGGCCGTGGCAGCAGCCAGTAGCGCTCGCGGTCGATCCAGCGCCAGCGCCCGGGTCGGGCAAAGCGTTCGTGCGCGGTTGGCCACCAGCGTTCCGGCGGGAGCCCGAAATGTTGCTCGTAGCGCAGCAGGGTCTGCGCGTACTGGGCTACATAGCGACTTCCGGCCGCCGCCCCACCGATGGTGGGATCGTGATGCAAGGGTCGCTGCAGTACCTTCGCACAGTAATGCTCCCAGTAGTCGCGGCTGTGGGTCAGGTGCAGGTGCCAGACCTGATCGACCGCGTCGCTGGGGGTCATTGCCTGTGGGCTGATACAGGCCAGAAAGCAGAAGCGGCGGTATTCCTCCACCACCGCGCGTGCCTCCGGCAAGCTCCAGGCTTGCTCGCGGGCGAGCCGGCGTACCAGATCCAGTTGTTGTTCCGGATGTTCGAAGCAATATGGCTGCAAGCGCAGCCAGAGCGCGTTCTCATCCGGGTCGCGTGCGGACAGATTGGCGGGCATCCAGGATCTCCGAGCAACGGCGCTGGCGTAGTGTCGGATGCGGTGCGTTAAGAATCCTTCAGCTCTGGTCGCTACCGTCGACGCCAGCCGCGTCGGTTTGCTCGCCCGATGGCTCCTGCGTGCTATCGACCGACTCTGGCGGATCGATAGGCTCCGTAGCCTGCGCTTCTTGCGCTTGCTGGGCTTCCTTCTTCTTCTGCCACAGCTGTTGCATGCTCGGCCACGGATCCAGATCGAGTAGCCCGAGTACCTCCCCGGTGTTGCCGTCGAGCACGGTAGTCATGTCCTTGCCGCGCCCAAGGAAGGGCAGGAACTTCACCGCTTCGGTCGGTCGCCCTGCCTGCAAGCGACCCAGTGCATCCAACTGCCGTTCGGACAAGCCTTGCAACTCGGTCACCGGATGCGCCAGCGCGGCGACTCTGGCAGCGTTCTCCTCGTAGTTCCGGTAGTACTTCGGATAGCGCTCCAGGGCCTTCCCCATCAGCGCCGAATCGAGCATCTGGTTCCTTTCCTCGACCGTGGCCGGGGACTCCGCATAGACCCAACGCGGTCCGGACCAGGGGCGCTGCTTGAACTCATCCTGCGTGGCTTCGGCGAGGTCCGCATCCTCCAGCGCATTGGCAGGGACGAACACGAAGACGTCTGATGCGAAAACCAGGTAGGCCGGTCGGGCCGCTATTGCAACCCAGGCGCCTGCGCTCAGAAATGCCAGCTGCGCAAGTACGATCAAGGTCAGATCAAGGCGAAGGCCGGGCTTGCCTTGCTTGTAAACGACGAGGGTCAGCAGCGGGCCGGCGATGACGTCGATGCCGATGATCAGATAGAGCAGCCGGTCGCCGCTGGCGGCGCCGAGTAAACCATCCGGATACCAGATCAGCAGGAATACGGCCACCAGTGCGGAGCCGACAACAACACTAAGCGACAAGTGAAGCAATGCGGCTCGGGTGCGGGTCATGGTGAACGTTCCGAACATTGCGAATCGCGGGCCGAGATTTTACCGCGACATACCGTCTTGGAAACCCGGACTCGCACCCCGCACGCTCAACTTGAAGCTTTACGGTCGCCCTCCACCAGCATCCGCCCCAGTGCCAGCCAATGCAGTTCCTCCGGGCCGTCGGCGATGCGCTGGCCGCGGGCGTGGGCGTAGGCACGGGCGAGGAAATGGTCGGCGGCCAGTCCGCTGGCGCCATGCAACTGGATCGCCTGGTCGATGATGCGGCAGCTCAGCGCGGGCATGCAGCTCTTGACCATCGCGATCTGCTCGCGTGCCAGCCGGCTGCCCCGGCGGTCGAGCGTTGCCGCGGCATTCAGACAAAGCAGGCGCGCTTGTTCCAGTTCAGCGTGGCAGTGGGCGAGGGTGTTCTGGACCATCGGCTGCTGCCCCAGCGGCCGGCCGAAGACGACCCGCTCGCGGGCTCGGGCAAGCATCGCGTCGAAGGCGCGTTGGGCCAGACCGAGCAGCATCATGCCCTGATGCAAGCGGCCGCTACTGGCGCAGGACTGGACCGCCTCCAGACCACGGCCCGGGCCGAGCAGGATCGCGTCCTCGGGTACCCAGACCTGATCGAACTCGATCTCCGCCAGCCCGCCCGGACCTTCCTCATAGCCGAGGATCGAGGTCTTGCGAAGCAACTTCAGGCCGTGCGATTCGCGCGGCACCAGGGCCAGACTGTAGCGTTTGGCCAGCGCCGCCTCGGGATTGCTCAGGCCCAGCACAAGCAGGACCTGGCAGCGTGGATCGACCGCGCCGGCCACCCAGGCCTTGCGCCCGTGCAGAATGTAGCCCTCCGGCCGCTTGGCCAGCGTGGTGACCAGGTTGGCCGGATCGCTCGAACCCACGCCCGCCTCGCTGACCGCCAGAGCCGAGCGCATTTCGGCCGCCAGC
>JBGTIE010000124.1:0-3225 GCA_041745855.1 Lysobacterales bacterium
TGCTAAATCGTTGTCCACTCATTCGCTGAGTAGAGCGGGCGTGCTCTTCAGCACGAAGAAACTAGTTTCGTTGTTCATTCATCCTGTAAGAAAACTGTTTTTACGCGCGGATTGACGAACTCGGTCGCTCGCTTTTTTCTCTCTTTCCACCAGTTGGCTGCGAGGTCGAATCCTGGAGCAAGTCGGGCTATACGAGGCTTGTCCAATTGTGGAAGCGAAAACGAACCACAATTAGTGCTATTATTGTTTCGAGTAAATTCGAAAACTTCATTCGTGTTGCTGTTCAAAGAAATAGTGGAAACTCGGCACTCTCTTTCTCGTTGTGCAATAATTTCCGAATTCGTCCAATTAATTATATCATAGTCTTGCGTGGTTAGGTGAAGGCTATACGCATCATCTCCGCCGTCGAATGCTGGAATATCTAATTCGGCCTGTGAAACAGTGCAGTATCCCTCGGATTTCCGGCATGTGATTGTCGAAACATTAATCGGAAAGGCTATCTGCTCATCTTCGAGAGTCCATGTGCCGGTCACAGAAGCGTGATCATCAAACCGAAAAATAGAAATATCTCCAAATGTGCCAGGATAGACGATTGTTTCGGATAGTCTCGAGGCACGGATCTGAAGCTTCTCGAACTGACCAATTGTCATTATACCAGTGGGGTCCTCTTTGATATCTAATTGGTATTGCTTCACACCTTCTATTGACGGAAAATATGATAGCGGCTGGAGTTGAAGATGGGTCATTTTCTCAGCCTGCTCTGCATTAATGGAAGGAACAAGAAGGGGGAATAAAACAGGAACCGGAAGCGATTCTAGAATTTTCTTGTCTAGTAAGCTCATAAAATTGTTCAGCGCATCTGTTCCTTGGTGGCGTGCTATCGCTTCTGCTTCGCGGACAATTTCTTCATTTGAAAGAGAAAGAAGCCGTTGGCGCTCTGCCTCCCGCTGTCTGCCTGCAGGGCTTTGAGCAAGCTCTTGTTCTCGAAGTGCTACGCTAGCATGAAAAAGAAGCGTTCCATAGAATTGACCTGTAACTTCCCGACCTTGGTCACGCTCAAATGCCGCGATCGCGTCGCGGGTTCTGGGTCCTAGCTCGCCATCGGCTGGCCCTGCGTCGTACCCAAGTTCGCTCAACAAGGACTGCAGCTCTTGAACTTCCGGGTCTGCGGCGGCGGCCTCACGGCACTGCCCCCATGCAAGAAATAGAGCCAGACTCATAAGTGCGGCGATGATCGATTTCGATACCTTCACGCGGTTTGGAAGATGAAGCATGCGCGTCCCTCACTTGAAAATTATATCGCGTTCTTTCCCTCAGCAGCGGCCAACCTGCCGGCAGCGCATCACTCTCTGAGCAATGCCAATGTCCGCCGTTGCCGATGCTGATCTAAAGGGGCATACAACCTGTGCCGCATGCTGGCCATGATACCTCAGTCCCCACATGGATACTCATTTGCGAAGATCGCGTGAGCGAGCGCGACTCCGAGGTAGTCTCCCCTGCTCGGATCGGCAGCAATTGCGGCCGAAACTCGCCTCGCAAGGAGGTCTGCGAGATGCGCCCGCGACGTTCCGGCCGGAACGCAAATCGGAGTACGGCCGTGCAGCAACGAGGCGTCATGGACTGCCTGCACAACGCCGTGGCAGAACGAAATCCAGCTCTCGCCCAAGGTGCTGCAGGCTGTGAGTAGCGATCTTGCATCCATCGTCATGTCGCTATTTTGACTGAAGGCCGGCGCCGTGGTCAGCAGGGCTGTGGCAAAGGCCAGCTTGGCAGTCCACATTTTCGTCTTCTCCCGTACCTACTGCATCGAGCGCTGTCGTTCGCTCGCCATGACCGGCTATGCGCCTTTAATTGGTAGTATGTCACCTGCTTCGGGCACAAGCCGAGTTAACTTGCTTTGGGCGGAGGGCGGCTGACTTCGGATGTCAGCGCTTCTCCCGAAATCATTTCAGCAAGCGGTACCAATGCCAGCGCCGTGGCCATAGCCACCTAGGCCCGCACCGCCGCCTGGGCCATAAGTAGGTAACGCGGGAGCCATAGGGAGATCGACCATGCTCAAGCTGGAGCGACGGCCCGGAGACGTAAACGTGAACGGACAACAGCTCATTCGGCGGACGCGCCAGCCGGGCAACCATCCAAATCAGCGCATTTGGGTGCTCCGGTGCTCCGGCGATGAGGACCGGCAACGCGGATGCGGTGCTGAGTATGGCGCCAACGGGTGCGACTTTCACATCCGTCGCTGACCGAAGTGCCAGCATGGCGCCACCGGGCTCAATTGTCCGGAGATATGATGTTGCCCAAGAGCGGCCCCTTGAAGTGGCGCCGAGCTGCAGGGGCGGCCGCAATCTCTGGCGATTTAACATCGGACAACGGTCTCGGCCATGCGCTTTCGCGAAAGTGTGAAATTCGCCATTCACTGATGGTTCCCACCACGGCTGAGCCGGTGCCGCGCCTAGATCAACTTTTTTAGCAAGCCAGTCGTCAGCGCGCGACTCCTTCAGAGGCCGCTCGCCCCTGCGATGCTGATCCTGGTCTGGTTCTATTCCAAGATGTACATTCGCCTATAAACTCCAGCGCGTGAGCAGCCGCTCCCACATTGCAATCACGTTCTTCAGAACGGAGTTCAGTGGGCGTCTGCTGCCATCGTCCAATGTCACCACGAGTTGAGGTCCGCCGCCGTACACGCCTTGGCCGTACCTGCCTTCGCCGAATCGCATATGGCCTGGGCCGGTCTGGTCAGAACGGGTTAGAATGCGGCTCGGTCGGTCGAGCTGCAAGTGCTTGTGGGCGTCAGCCACGTCGCGCACGAGTGCAAAATCCGGGCACTCCCTTGCGGCGAGTTCGTCACGGTATCGCCCCTCCTTGTCTGCCTCGTATACTAGACTTGGTTCTCGGCTCCGCCAATGATGGAAGGCCCTAGCCGCCATGTTGTTTGCCTCAGCGACAGCATTTTTTGCCAGCCGCTCGTCCAGAGGTAAGGCTACCCAATCTTGGTAGTTCGGCATCACGTGTCTGTCGAAAAAGTGACGAGGCACATTTCACTCAAAAAGGTGGGGCGGGATCATGCGAGAGAGTTCTGAGCATACCGCTGAGAGCAGTCCAGCAGATTTATAGGGCTGAGTGGCTTCAAATCTGATCGGGTGGCGACAGGGTGGCGACGTAGGGGAAAAACTGCTGTCGGAACGAACGCGCAACGTATTGATATTGTTGGCGCGCCCGACAGGA
>JBGTIE010000125.1:0-2063 GCA_041745855.1 Lysobacterales bacterium
GTTTGTCAGCTCAACGTAGAGCAAACTACGCCTTCACTGCCAAACGGTCCGCGGACCGCACCACGACGCGCCCTCGACGGCCTCGCTACGCACGTTCATGAAACGTCCGGGCTTACGAATGCGAACACCCCTCCCGGTTTCGCGCTTGTCCGGTCCCGCGTCGATGAACCCTCCACTCGGACCACGAAGTGGCTCGACCGAAAGATTCGACGTGGGCAACCGAGCCACGAATACAGCACATCTGCTGCACTGCGTCAAAGGGGAGAGCGTGAACAAAGGCCCTTCGGCCGACGAAACCCGGCCGGCCGCTGCGATCCTCAGGGACCGAACGATCTAACGATCAGCGTGCCTGCGCCAACAACGCCTCAGCGACGTCGTCCTCGGCCGTATCACCCAGCCAGAGTCCCAGCAGGACGCGATTGAACTCGACTCCCGGCAGCGCCAGCAAGCGCTCACCATCGACCTCGACCACCATGCCGCGGTCCGGGTCGTAGTCAAAACTGAAGGTGCGGCCGCGGGCGGTGCCGGGCAGCATGCTCAACAGCTGGTCGATGCGCGGCTGGGCCCGACCCAGCGCCTCTTCGTCCGCGGCCAGATCGAAGCGTTCACTGAAGTAGCTCCGCACCTGTTCAGCCGACAATCCGTTGGCAAACCAAATCAGGCTCACCCGGCACGGCGCCAGCCCCTGGACCAACACCGCCCTGCTCGGCCGCATTTCGGGTAGATGCAGGGTCACACCGTAGAACGGCAGATAACTCCGATGCACCTCAGCGTGACCGGCCAGCGTCATCCGACCCTGACCGTCATCACCCTGCACGACCTCCGGCACGGTAACGCCCGCGATGTCCAACGCCGGCAGTGACCCGGCATGGAAACAAGCGCATAGCGCCAGCAACAGCTGAACAATTGATATACGCAAGTGAGTCGGACCTGCATGGATTCCCTTGCTCTCTTTATAGGCCTGCGAGTTGCTTGGTGCAACGGCCTGCCGGCCGGGTGGGGGTGTTGTCTTAACGAAGTTGCGACCAGCAGCGCAGATCCCACAATCTGGAGGTAGCGCGGTCCCGGCGCGCGCCGAAGGACGATCTTCGCCCCAGTTCCGTTCGCGCCGGCGGCCGCGTCTTCATTCGATAGCGCGGTTCGGCGATCGCGAGGGATTCCTTCAAGATCATGCCGACGAAAGACTTCGTCATCGCGAAGGAGCCCGCGCGACTGCGGCAATCCAGCAGCGTTCTTCGCTTGCCGAGCTTTTTCGCAGGGCGAAACAAAAGCGCTGTCAGGCCAGCGCACTCCAAAATGTGAGCCGCGCCGCCCCTTTTGGAGTGCGGCGACCTGGCGCCGCTTTGCTTTTGGGTGGTAGGTGAGAGCGAGAGCGCGAGCAAGAGCAAGATTCAGAGCAATAGCAACAGCTTCGCCAGCAGGCTGGCCTCCTACAAATGCTGGAGCCAGGAGCAACTGCAAACGCCGACGCCGGCTTTCGACTTTCCCGCCACATATTCCTTTAACATCCGCCCATGACCGACATCGACACCCGCCAACTCGCCGGCCGCCGCAAGGCCGTTCAGGCGCGCCTGGCCGGAGCGAGCCTGCGTGACGCTGCACGCGCAGCGGGGGTATCGGTACCGACGGCTCTGAAGGCCTGGCGGGCGTACGAACGCGACGGTTGGGATGGCCTGAATGGACGACAACGCGGCCGTCCCACCGGCAGCGATCCACGTCGAAATCCTGCCTGGTCGGCGCTGCAACGAGCCCTGCTGGACCCGCCACCAGACCAGGTAGGCGCCCCGACACTGTGGAACACGCAACAATGCGCCAACTGGCTGCAGCATCAGGGCTGGCCGGTCCCGCAACGCAGCCTGCAGCGCAAGCTGACCGAATGGGGCCTGAGCGGTCTGGGCCAACGGCGCTGGCACGAACTGGATCCAAACTGGCGGCGCCAGACCCTGCCTGCCCTGCAGGCACGCTTGAAGCGCACACACGGCGAACTGCACTGGCTGGAGGAGGCCGCCCTGCCCTACGCGTGGCAGGCGATCGCGAAACGCGGCGGTCTGCTGCGCGCCATC
>JBGTIE010000126.1:0-3965 GCA_041745855.1 Lysobacterales bacterium
CGACGCGCAGGAAATCGTCGAAACTGTGGGCCTTGCGTGCGCCCCGTCCGTCATCGTGCCAGCCGGCACCGAGTTCGCCGCCGCCGCGTACATGGGCATGGACGATGACCACGCCGCGATCGAGCAGGCTCAAGCTGTCCGGGTCGAAGTCCGGGTCGAGGCTGGCTCCGTAGGCGCCGTAGCCATACAGCCAGACCGGGGCTCCACCTTGCGCCAGCACCTTGCGCCGGCCCAGCACTGAAACCGGGATGCGCATCCCATCGATGCCGTCCACCCACCAGCGTTGCGCGCTGTAGGCCTGCGGATCAAAATCACCGGCCAGTGCGTCGCGCTTGAGCAGGTGCAACTCGCCGCTGTCGAAGTCCAGCCTCAGACTCTCGCCGGGACGGTCAAAAGCATCGCGCCGGACCCGGATCGCGCTGGCATCGGGCTCGGGATTCTCGTCCAGCGTCAGCGCGCTCAGGCCGTCGGCATCAAACAGGCGACGGTCGCTGCCCTGGCGCAGGTCGAGCAGACGCAGGCCCAACTGGGCCTGGCGGCGCTCGACCAGCAACAATCGGTCGAGCGGCAACGGCAGGAAGTCCTCCAGCACCACGCCGGCTTGTTCCGGCACCATCAACTGCCATTGGTCGATCGCCTCAAGCGGCGCCCGCCAGAGCTGGAAGTCCGGTGCATCGGCATCACTGAGCAGCCAGCCGTGCTCGCCGTCGTCGTCATAGCGCAAACGGGCTGCGGCTGCCGCTTGCTGCGGAACCGGTAGCGGGACTGGCGCGCTCAGTGGTTGGTCGGCCGGGATCCGCAGCACGCGGCTGCGCCGGGTCGCCTCGGCCTGGATCACCAGATAGCGGCGCGAGTGCGACCGATACACGGCCACATAGAAGGACGGATCGCTCTCCCGGTAGACCGCGACGTCCTCGGTCGGATCGCGACCGCGGCAATGTCGCCGTACTTCCAGCGAGGCCAGGCTGTGCGCATCCTTGTGGACGTAGTAAAGATGGCGGGAATCACTGGCCCAGACCATGTCCGCGTCGGCCTGATCGATCCGTTCGGGCAGCCAGCGACTGCGCTGCAGGTCCTTGATCCGTAGCTGGTACACGCCACTGCCGCTGCGGTCTTCGCTGATCGCCAGCCAGCGCCCATCGGGCGAGATCGCCAGCGCGCCCAGGTCATAGGCCTTGCTGCCGGCCGCGCGGCGCTGGGCGTCGAGCAACAGCTGTTCCGGACCGCCGCCGAGCGGTCGGCGCAGATAGTGCGGATGATCGAAACCGGGCAGCTCGCGCCAGTAGTAATCAAAATCGCCGCGACGCACCGGCAGCCCTTCGTCACTGGGCGGAATGCGAGCCTGCAACTCGCCGTCCAGTCGATCGAGCAGTGGCTGCAGCGGTTTGAACCAGTCGGCCGTATGGCGATTCTCTGCGCGCAGATGGGCGAGCACGGCCGGTGCGCGACGCGTGTCGTCACGCAACCAGTGATATTCATCAAAGCGTCCGTCGTCCAGCCGGTGCGCATGCATGGCCGCCTTCGGTGCGGCCATCAGCCGGCGCGGCGCCTTCATGCCGTCCAACCCAAGCTATGCCCGGTCCAGATCGCGGGCGCGATAATAGGCCTGCTCGCTGACCCGGTGCCAGGCGCGCGCCTGACTGGCGAAGCTGCGCGAGCTCTCGAGGACCTGACGCGAAAAGTCGTCGCGCTGGGCGATCTCGGCCACGACCGATTCGCTGGCTTCGCGCAGTGCCCGCAACACCTCATCCGGGAACGGTCGCAGGTCGACCTGGTGCTCGTTCACCAGCGTTTCCAGCGCGTTCTGGTTCTTGGCCGTGAACTCGGCCAGCATGTCGTCGTTGGTGGCGCGGCAGGCCATCTCGACGATCGCCTGCAGGTCCGCCGGCAGCGCATCGAAGGCCGCCTTGTTGACCATGCATTCGAGCGTAGTGCCGGGTTCGTGCCAACCCGGATAGTAATAATGACGAGCCACCTTGTGCAGCCCAAAAGCCAGATCGTTGTAGGGGCCGACCCATTCCAGGGCGTCGATCGTGCCCTGCTGCATCGCGGTGTAGAGCTCGCCGCCGGGAATGTTCACCGGCGACCCGCCCAGGCGCGCCAGGACTTCCCCGCCCAGGCCCGGGATGCGCATTTTCAGCCCCTTCAGATCACCAACGCTGTTGATCTGGCGATTGAACCAGCCGCCCATCTGGACCCCGGTGTTGCCGGCCGGAAAGGGCACCAGACCAAAGCGCGCGTACAGCGTGCGCCACAGCTCCAGACCGCCACCGTGATAGAGCCAGCCGTTCATCTCCTGTGCATTCATGCCGAAGGGTACGGCCGCGAAGAACTGGGCCGCTTCCGACTTGCCCTTCCAGTAATAGGCGCCGCCATGGCCCATCTCGGCGGTCCCGGTGGAGACTGCGTCGAAGACTTCCAGCGCCGGTACCAGTTCCCCTGCGCCATAGACCCTGACCGTCAGACGACCACCGCTGAGCTGGCCAATCCGTTCCGCCAGCCGCGCCGCGCTGGTGCCCAGGCCGGGAAAATTGGGTGGCCAGGTGGTGACCATCTTCCACAGCATTGGTTTGGCCGCCGGTGCGCTGGCCACCGCCACATCCCCCTCGGGCCGACTGCAGGCCGCCACCCCTGCGCCCAGTGCGACCCCTGCCACCAGCTCCCGTCGCCTCATTGCTATCGCTCCCCTCGCAAACAGGTTCGAGAGTCTAGCTCGGATGGCTGGGTGACTTGCGGCTGCGGCGGTGGGTGGGGTGGGAGGCAACTTGATGATTCAGAGAGCCTGAGTGGAATTCAGGGCCCAGGGCTCAGGGCCCAGGGCCCAGTAGGTCAAGAGCCGCCGTGCCCGCCTTGTGTCGTACGCGCCAGGATCGGCTCCTAACTGGGCCCTGGGCCCTGAGCCCTGGGCCCTCGGGTTCATGCAAACCCTCACACCATCACTTTGGCGTGCGCCTTCCCACAACGGACCGCTGTCCCCCACCCACGCCCCGCAGCGTCTATTCCGCTAGTGGGCACGCATTGCGTCCGGCGGTCAGGAGTAGACTGCCGGGCATCAGCGTGCCGTAAAGGCGGAGTGCCATGCGCAAGAACATCGGACATTACGAGATCGTCGCCGAGTTGGGTCGGGGTGGCATGGGCGTGGTCTACAAGGGCTTTGAGCCGGCGTTGAACCGGCACGTTGCGATCAAGACCCTGGCCGATCATCTGGCCGCCGATCCGGGCGTGGTCGAACGTTTCATGCGCGAAGCGCGCAGCATGGCCCAGCTCAGCGATGCCCACATCGTGCCGATCTACATGGTCGGTGACGACAAGGGCCTGCCGTATTTTGCGATGGAGTTCGTCGAGGGCGAGTCGGTCGCCGACCGACTCAAGCGCGAAGGTCGCCTGCCGGCAGTCGAGGCGCGCCGGATCGTGCTGCAGGCAGCACAGGGTCTGGCGGTGGCGCACGAACAGGGCGTGATCCATCGCGACATCAAGCCGGCCAATTTGCTGATCGCCAAGCGCGGCGTTATCAAGGTGGCCGATTTCGGCATTGCGCTGGCGGCCAGCGACATGCACCAGAAGCTCACCGGCACCGGTCAACTGGTTGGTACGCCGGGCTATCTGTCGCCCGAAGTGTGTCTGGGCAAGCCTACCGATGCGCGTTCGGACATCTTCTCGCTCGGCGTGGTCCTGTTCGAGATGCTGACCGGGCGGATGCCTTTCCTGGATGAATCCCCGCTCGGCCTGATGCTCAGCGTGGTCCAGAGCAACATGCCCGATGTGCGCGAGCTGGCGGCGGACGTCGACGAGTACAGCGTACAGATCCTCGAAGGGATGGTGGCCAAGGACCCGGAGGCGCGCTATCAGAATTGCGAGGCGCTGATCGAGGCGCTGCTCGCCGCCGGCACCCCTTACCACCCGAGCCTGGCCGGCATCACGCCGGTGGCCGGGCGGGCAAGTGCGGCGACCCGGCTGGACACGCC
>JBGTIE010000127.1:0-3169 GCA_041745855.1 Lysobacterales bacterium
TCCGCACGTGCGGCTAACCGGCATGACCGTGTAGACAGAGCACCTTGAACCGCACCACCGGTTCAGCAGCCGACCATGGTTCGCCCCTTCAGGGCTCTGGTTTCGTGGTCCGGTTTTCCTGGGGCGTTGCCCCAGGCTAACTTGTGCTGCCCTTTCAGGGCGGAAGGGCAACGGCGAAACGCAACTGGATTGCCGCAGTCGCTTGGGCTCTCTCTCCCTGAACCGATATCGTAAGTCATTGATGTGCTGTAGTCCTGGGACCATGGCTCGCGTGCATTTCCAGGTCGAAGCAGGCGCCCGGAAGAAGAACAGTTCTCACGCGGAGACGCGGAGGTCGCGGAGAGAGCTTTCAAGAGAACAATCTGACATCAGGCGTCGTAAACCCCGCTTCCGACCGCTGTTCGTACTATGCGCGTCGATCTTGCTCTTCCTCCGCGTCCTCCGCGTCTCCGCGTGAGACCGCTCTTGCTGGTTCATGGCCCGTGTGCATCTCCGGGCCGAAAAAGGGGTCTCGCACTGATCCAGCTTGCCGGTACTTCCGACATTCGCCCCCGTCCCCGCTTGCGCATAACATCGATGGCTTTGTCGTCCCGGGGACTCGCCATGCTTCGCTTGCTTGCCTTCGTCTGGGCTGCCGTTGCGCTTTGCAGCCTGCCCGCACTCGCCCAGCCGGTCTTGACGCTGGAGCAGGCGATGGCCGATCCGGACTGGATCGGCAATCCGCCGGAAGGGGCATATCTCAACATCGCAGGTGACGCGGCGCTGTTCGAGCGCAAGCGCGACGGCAGCAATCTGCGCGATCTGTGGCGGCTGGATCTCGCCGATGGCAGCGCCGCGATTGGCGGGGCGATCGAGCAGCTGACTGCGCTGGGTGGGGTCAACGAGTATCGGCTGAGCGCCGACGAACAGCAGCTGCTGCTGATCCACAGCACCAGCTACAGCCCGCCGCAGCTGTGGCTGCAGTCGGCCACGCCAGGCGCGCAGGCACGGCCATTGTTCGATCCGCGAACCGAGGGCTATCGCCAGTACGCGCTGCAGCCGCCCGAGTACGTCTGGTATCCGTCCACCCATGGCAATTTCCAGATCCCGGCCAAGTTGTACCGGGCCCGGGGCGAAGGCGCCGGACGTGGCGCGGCGGTGATCTTCGTCCATGGCGCCGGCTACACCCAGGACGTCCACGAGGGCTATCCCTACTACTTCCGCGAGCAGCTCTTCCACAACCTGCTGAGCGCTCGCGGCGTGACCGTGATCGTGCCCGACTACCGCGCCAGCGCAGGCTTTGGCCGTGACTGGCGCACCGCGATCTATCGCCAGATGGGTCACCCTGAGCTGGAAGACCTGCTCGACGCGAAGACGTACCTGGTCGCCAACCATGGCGTCGATGGCGAACGCATCGGCGTCTATGGCGGCAGCTATGGCGGTTTCATGGCGATGATGGCGTTGTTCCGCACGCCAACCGAATTCGCCGCCGGCGCCGCGCTGCGGCCGGTCACCGACTAGGCCCACTACAACCACGGCTACACCTCCAACATCCTCAACACCCCGCAGATCGATCCGGAGGCGTACCGCATCTCCAGTCCGATTGAGCACGCCGCCGGCCTGCAGCGGCCGCTGCTGATTTCGCACGGCATGCTTGATGACAACGTCTTCTTCAAGGACTCGGTGCGGCTGGTGCAGCGCTTGATCGAGCTGCGCAAGGGCGAGTACTTCGAGCTCGCCGCCTACCCGCTGGAGCGCCATGGCTATGTCCACCCGGACAGCTGGTTTGACCAGTACGGCCGGATCTGGCGCTTGTTCGCGCGCGAACTGGGCTTTGCCGCCGAGGAGGGGTGAGCGCCGACAAGGCGCAACGGCCGACGAAGGCTGCATCGACAGACACGGCCGTTGTGACCCGCGCCGAACGTTTCGATCATGCGGCCTTCGATCGCGGGTCTCAGCGGCTGCGGCCGATCACCTAGCACGACCCGAAGCAAAGGCGCCGCTGAGCCCAATCGGATGAAGCACTGCGCTAGCGCCAGGAGTTGACGCCGATTGGCCACAACGGCCTACCAGTCCGGAGCGCTTCCGTGTCCGCTCCCGAGTACAACTCGGGGTTCCATTGAAGCGGCTCGCACTGGGCCCTGGGCCCTGTGCCCTGGACCCTGCTCTTCTGACCCCTCAGCCCTCAGCCCTGCTCCACCAAGTCAATTGGCCCGCAGCCGAAACCGCTCCCGATACTCACCCGGGGTCAGGCTGGCGGCGCGCTTGAACAATTTGCGGAAACTCGACACGTCGCTGTAGCCGCAGCGCTCGACGATCTCTTCCAGGCTCAGGCGGGTGCTTTCGAGCATCGCCTTGGCCCGTTCGACCCGGATCCGCTGGATGTACTCCAGCGGCGAGACGCCGTGGTGGGCGCGGAAATGCCGTAAGAGGCTGCGCTCGCTGACGCCGCAGTGCTCGGCCAGACCCGCCACGGACAGCTCCTGGTCAAGGCTCTGCTGCAGATAGCGTTCGGCCCGTTCACTCAAGGAATGGCGCGGCCGCTCAACCATGGCCATGCTCACATAGGGGGCCTGACTCTGCCGCTCTCGATCGATGATCAACATCCGGCCGGTCTGCTGCGCCAGTTCGGCCCCGCCGACCTCGGCCACCAACTGCAGGATGTACTGGTAGACCGCGGTGGCAGCGCCGGTGGTCACCAGGGCGCCATCACGGACCACCAGCTGATCAGCTTCCAGCTGGACCTTCGGAAACTGACGCCGGAAAGCGGCCGCCAGCCACCAGCTGGTGGTGGCGCGATGGCCGTCCAGCAGCCCGCTGGCACCGAGCAGGAAGGTGCCGGTGCAGGACGCCGCAATCGGCACGCCGGCACTGGCCAGCTGCTGCAGGTAGTCCAGCTCGGGGTCGCAGCTCCGGACCCGGCGGTGCAGGTCGTGTGCGCCATCGTTCATCAGGCCCGGCACCAGCAGCAGATCCAGGTCCGTGCGCGGACCGCTCAGACCGGACAGCTGCAGGTGGTTTGAGGTGGTCACGCTCTGCCTGCCGCAGGCGTTGATCACCACGCTCTCGAAGCGGGCTCCGTGCAGCGGATCGCGCAGCTGCGCCAGCTTGGCCGCCACCTGCAAGGCGTCGGCTGGACCGGCGACGCTGGACAGCAGCACGCCGTCCAGCGCCAGGATGCCGACCCGCA
>JBGTIE010000128.1:0-8772 GCA_041745855.1 Lysobacterales bacterium
TGATCATCGAACCGGCGGTGATCGCCGCGGTGGCCGCGCAGCCTTCGGTACCGCTCGACTGGCGCCACTTGGTGCTGGGCTCCGATCCAGGGCTTGCCACTCGAACCCTGAACGTCGCCGATGCCGACATCGCCGCTGCCAGAGCGCGCCTGGAAGACGGCAGCGCGCACTTGTACGCCTGCCGCTTCCGCGCCGACCGCATGTGTCCTGGGAGCAAGATGGAGCGATTGCAGGAAGCTTTCCCGATCGGCCTGGAGTGTCAGGAGTACGCCACCCCGGAGTGGCGAAACGCACTCGGCAAGCGACCGCACGCGACCTACACCAAAGAATATCGCATTGGGCCCAGGGACGACCCTTCACATCCTTCGCAAGTGGCCTGGCGCGGGCTGCTGGCATTTCTGGATCGCCACTTGCGTGGATGAGCCACTGCTGGGGCCCTTCACTCCTGCTCCGAAAAGACCTTCATAACCCACAATTGTTTAGCAGCGCCGGGCGGAACCGCACGCGGTCACGCTCCAGGATGGCCTGCCGCCGCAGACGGTTGCATCGATTTGGATACGATCCAGATTGCTCATGGCAGACACCTGTTCCGGCGTGGATGCTGACCCACATTTTAGCCCGAATGAGACGTCTAGCCATCGGGCCAGAGTGCAGAGACCGAGACTGAGTCAAGCACACGAAGGCCAAGGCGAAAGCCCTGTCAGACCAACGCACTCCAAAAAGTGGCGCGTGCGACACCATTTGAGTGCAGCGACCTGGCGCCGCAGTGCTCTTCACTGGCAACTGGAACTGGCTACTGGAACCGCTTTACCAATCGCTCAACCCACCGAACGCCGCGCGTTGTGCGCCAACTGCGCCGGATCGATGGCCTCGAAGGCGCACAACTCCTTCAGCCCGTATTCCATGACCGCCCGTGCATGCCCGGTCACCCGCGCCAGCAGCCGGTGCATCTGGGCGTCTTTCTCGTTCTTGTTCTGGCATTGCGCCGAGTAGGTCTCGAAGGCGCTCAGCGCGAGCACCAGATCGGCGACCTGGTTCGGACATTCACAATCGACCATGCTCTTGATGTCCTGCAGTGCGGCCAATTGCATGTCGTCGAAGCGGCGCATTGGCGCTTGCTGTTCCAGCCGCAACAGACCTGCTTCGGGGGACGGCGGCGCGACCTTGGCCGGAGTGGTGGTGAGGTGCTTGACGATCAAACCGAGCATGTTCGATCGCAAGGAACGCGCGCTGACCGGTGCCCGCATCAACTGACGCTTGCCCGAGCGCAGCCGCTCGATCAGGTCCCACTTGGCAAAGGAGTAGACGATCAGCGTCAAGTCCGGTTGCAGCGCCTTCTCCATCCGCTCGATCGCCTGCTCTGGCGCCTCGCCGAGCAGTGCCAGATCAACAACCAGCGCATCCACCTTGAGCTTGCCGGCCGCCTCGATCAATTCGGAGGCCTGATCGGTGGCCAACACGACCTGCATATTCCTCTGGTCCGCTTCATGGGCGGTGGCGCGCAGGTATTGCGGCAGGGTGGAGTGGAAGATTGCCAGATTGACCATGTGCGCGGCTCCGGAAAAGAAGAAGCGGCGAAGGCTGGCGGAGGAAGAGTCAATCCGGAGTGCAGGCTGGATCAGGGCTGCGTGATGGTCGCCGGCGGAGGAGTCAACGTGGCAAGGAGGGACGGTGCACCGACTTGTTTGAATCCGCCCCCCTCGAATAACAGAAGGCCCGCTTTCGCGGGCCTTCTGTCCATGCAGGAATCAACCAGACTCAGTAATTGACACTCGCCGTGTTACTGCAATCGCTCGTTCCGGCATCACAGACCTGGTAGGTGAGCGTACCGCTGCCGTTGAGTCGCAATGACTCGCTGTAGCTGCCGCTGTTGCTGCGGGTAGAGATGCGCGTGCCGTTGCGGTAAATGTCGACGCTGGAGGCGCCGTTTGCCCAACTCAGAGAAACGTTGAACTTGTTGCGTTGGTAGCTGCCAGTGGCGCTCAGGCCACTTGGCGGATCAATTGCCCCGCCACCGCCACCACCGTTCAAATGGGCAATGGCGGCAGCCGCCTGGACCAGACCCCAGCCATAGCTGGTATCGCGACCGCTGGCACCCAGATCCTGCGCGGTGATTGCCAGGGCCTCACGGATCTGGGTGTTGGTCGCGCCAGGCACGGCGCCCCAGACCAACGCGGCGACACCTGAAACATGCGGTGTTGCCATCGAGGTGCCGTCCCAGGCTTCGTAACCGCTGCCCGGCTGACTGTCGGTATTGACGGTTGCCGTCGCGCCCAAGCTGCCGGCGACCAGTGCGAGGCCATCCTCGCGCGCCATGCTGACCACCGGGACTCCGGACGGGCCCGAGCCGCCGAGCGTGCCGGCGAAGGCACCCGGCTCGTTGTTGTAGATCACGACAGCGCGGGCGCCACCGGCGTAGGCGTTGTTGACCTTGTCGGCAAAGGAAATATCGCCGCGTTCGCACAGTGCGACTACCCCGGTCGGCCAGCTGTGGCCACCGGTGCAACGGCCACCATTGACCAGCGCGCCGCTGCGACTGGTGGCGGCGGAGCCCTCCATCACCGACACCGCAAAACTGTTGTTTGACACGGTGAAGCTGGCTCCGGTCCATGGCACCGTGCTGAGCACGCTCACGCCAGGAGCTGCCAACTCGACCGCGTCGTTCTTCTGTGAGAAACCAGCGACATTCTTGTTCGCATCGATGGCCGCAACCGAGACCACGCTCGGATAGGAGGCCGGGTAGCTCTTTCTGGTAGAGCCATCGTTGCCGGCCGCCGCAATGCTCAGGATGCCCTGGCTCTCGAGCGAGGCGAAGGCGTTTTGCTCACTGCGCACACTGCGGCTACCGCCCAGGCTCATCGAGATGATGTTCGCACCCTGCTGGGCGCAGACATTGGCGGCATTGACCAGGTCGGAGCTGTAGCTCCAACCACAGCTGGCTCCGTTGAAGACCTGAACGATGTACAGCGAGGCACCACCGGGGCTAACGCCGACCACGCCCTTGTTGTTGTTGGCCGCATTGATCGTGCCAGCTACATGCGTGCCGTGACCGCAACTGTCGTCGTTCCAGCCCGCGGGGTGACCGCCAACGACGTTGACGCTGGCGAAATCCTCATGTGCCGTGCGCAGGCCGGAGTCGATCACGCATATCAGTACATTGCTGCCGGTCGGCGCACCGGCATCAACGATGCCGTCCCGGTTGACATCCCACACGTCCCGCGCCTGCACCATGTCGATGCCATAAGGCACGACCTGAGCCATCGGAAAGCGCTGCACGTCAGGCTCGATATATTCGATGTTGGGGTTCCTCGACAGGCCATCGAGCGCCGTGACGGGCACCGACACAGCGAAGGCGTTGAGGTTCTCGAAGTTGTGGTGCACTTCGGCCCCGGCAGAACGCAGCGCGTTGCCGACCGAAGCACGCTGGCCGTCATGGAACTTGATCCAGACTCGCTCCATGTCCGGCTGCGCGGCCTGCGCAACCGATACAAGGCTCAGTCCGAGGACGAGACCCATGGCCCCAACAAGAAATTTCGTATGCATGCAGTTACCCCTGTGACGATCCCCCGATTGGTGCGGCAGGACCGGATGAATAGGACAGGCGGGAACTACAGGTCACCCGCCGATGCGCGAACTCCTCGCCATCTCCCCGAGCCAGATCTCAGCCTCGGCGCGGGTGTCTCCATCCATGAGGCGGCGCGATCCTAATACATGAATTGCCGGTGAACAAGCAATTTTTAATAAAAGATGTCGATCTGCGACAGGTTTGGCCCTTTCACGTCACAAAGCTGAACGGGGGACGTCACGTTTGCGTCGGGGTCGGGGTCGGAATCGGTATCGGAATCGATGTAGCCACGCCGCCCCTGCGATGCCGGCATCGCCACGGTCGGGTGCAGCGGAACTCCCCGGCGTTGTTGATGACTGCCGGGTAGACGTCTGGTCGATGGTGGCCAACCCCATGCCGCTCTCGATTCCGATTCCGATTCCGACCCCGACTTCGCATCACTGAAATCTGTCCACCCCGTCGTCAGCAACCCCTTGCTACGATGTCCGGCTGTGTAGCGGAGTCCACGATGGACCAGATCAGTATCCGCGGTGCCCGAACCCACAATCTGAAGGGCATCGACATCGACTTGCCGCGCGATCGCTTGATCGTGATCACCGGGCCGTCTGGCTCGGGCAAGTCCTCGCTTGCCTTCGATACGCTCTATGCCGAGGGCCAGCGACGCTATGTGGAATCCTTGTCGGCCTACGCCCGGCAGTTCCTGTCGATGATGGAGAAGCCGGACGTCGACCACATCGAGGGCCTGTCGCCGGCGATCTCGATCGAGCAGAAATCGACTTCGCACAATCCGCGCTCGACCGTCGGCACGATCACCGAGATCCACGACTATCTGCGCCTGCTTTATGCCCGCACCGGTGCACCGCGCTGTCCGGAGCATGGCCAGGAACTGGCTGCGCAGACAGTCAGCCAGATGGTCGATGCGGTGCTCGCGCTGGATGCGGACGAGCGCTTCATGCTGCTCGCGCCGGTGGTGCGCGAGCGCAAGGGCGAGCACCAGCAGATCTTCGACCAGCTCAAGGCGCAGGGCTTCCTGCGGGTGCGGGTCAATGGCACCGTGTACGAACTCGAAGCCACGCCGACGCTGGCGCTGCGCAGCAAGCACACGATCGAGGTCGTCGTCGATCGTTTCCGGCCGCGCGCCGATCTGAAGCAGCGGCTGGCCGAATCCTTCGAGACCGCGCTCAAGCTCGCCGACGGCCTGGCCAAGATCGCCAGCCTGGACCATCCGGACAAGGCCGAGCTGCTGTTTTCGGCCAAGTTCTCCTGTCCTGTCTGCGACTACAGCCTGACCGAGCTGGAGCCGCGGCTTTTCTCGTTCAATTCGCCGGTTGGCGCCTGCCCGCGCTGCGATGGCCTTGGCGTGATCGAGTTCTTCGACCCCGAGCGGCTGGTCGCGCAACCCGAATCCGGTCTGGCCAGCGGCGCGCTGCGTGGCTGGGACCGGCGCAATCCGTACTATTTCCAGATGATCGCCTCGCTCGCCCGGCACTACGACTTCGCCCTCGACACACCGTGGCGCGAGCTGGCGGGCGAGCATAAGGACGTGGTGCTGTACGGTTCGGGCAAGACGCCGGTCGAGTTCCGCTACGGCACCGGCAGCAGCCGGCCGATGGTCCGCAGTCATCCGTTTGAGGGCGTGCTGAAGATCCTCGAGCGGCGCTACCGCGAGGCCGAGAGCCCGGCCGTCCGCGAGGAACTGGCGCGCTATATCAGCGAGAAGTCCTGCCCGACCTGCGACGGCGCCCGACTGAACCTGGCCGCACGCAATGTGCTGGTCGATGGCCGACCCCTGCACGAGGTCTGCAACTGGCCGGTGGAGCGCACGCTGGAATTCTTTTGCGCACTCGAATTGCCCGGCTGGCGCGGCGAGATCGCGCGCAAGATCGTCAAGGAACTGACCGACCGGCTCGGCTTCCTGGTCGACGTGGGACTGAACTACCTGACCCTGAACCGCACCGCGCAGACCCTGTCCGGCGGCGAAGCGCAGCGAATCCGACTGGCCAGCCAGATCGGCGCCGGTCTGGTCGGCGTGATGTACGTGCTCGACGAGCCCTCGATCGGCCTGCACCAACGGGACAATGAACGCCTGCTCGGCACCCTGATCCGGTTGCGCGATCTGGGCAATACGGTGATCGTGGTCGAGCACGACGAAGACGCGATCCGCTGCGCCGACCACATCGTCGACATTGGACCTGCCGCCGGCGTACATGGCGGGCGGGTCGTCGCCGAAGGCAATCTGGCCGCGATCATGGCCGCGCCCGAATCGCTCACCGGCAAGTACCTGTCGGGTGCGCTGCGGATCGAGATCCCCAAGCGCCACCGGCCCGATCCGAAGGGCATGCTGCGGCTGCTGGGATGCAGCGGCAACAACCTGCAGAACGTCGATCTGGAGATCCCGGCCGGCCTGTTCGTCTGCATCACCGGCGTCTCCGGCTCTGGCAAGTCGACCTTGATCAACGACACGCTGTACCGACTGGCCGCGCGCGAACTCAATCGCGCCAGCGCCCGCCCGGCCGCGTTCGCCAGTGTCGAAGGGCTGGACCTGTTCGACAAGGTGGTCGACATCGACCAAAGCCCGATCGGCCGCACCCCTCGCTCCAATCCGGCCACCTACACCGGTCTGTTCACGCCGATCCGCGACCTGTTTTCGCAGGTGCCCGAATCACGCACCCGCGGCTACAAACCCGGTCGCTTCAGCTTCAACGTCCGCGGCGGCCGCTGCGAGGCTTGCCAGGGCGACGGTCTGATCAAGGTCGAGATGCACTTCCTGCCGGACGTCTACGTCCCCTGCGACGTCTGCCAGGGCAAACGCTATAACCGAGAAACTCTGGAGATCCAGTACAAAGGCTGCAATATCGCCGAAGTTCTGTCCAAAACGGTTGAAGACGCACTCGCCCTGTTCCAGGCGGTGCCATCGATTGCGCGCAAGCTGGAGACGCTACGCGACGTCGGTTTGGGCTACATCACGCTCGGCCAGTCCGCGACCACGCTATCCGGCGGCGAAGCACAGCGGGTCAAACTCGCCACCGAACTGGCAAAGCGCGACACCGGCCGCACGTTGTACATCCTCGACGAGCCAACCACCGGCCTGCATTTCCACGATATCCAGCAGCTGCTCGGCGTGCTCCACGCGCTGCGCGACCGAGGCAACACGGTGGTCGTCATCGAGCACAACCTGGACGTGATCAAGACCGCCGACTGGATCGTCGACCTGGGCCCGGAAGGTGGCGACGGCGGCGGCCGCATCATCGCCACCGGCACGCCAGAGGCGATCGCCGCGAATCCGGCGTCGCATACGGGGCGGTTTCTCAAGCGAGTATTGGGGTTGGGGGCGCGGGAGACGGCTGCGGCGGCGTAGTCGAGCCGGGGTTGCCCCCGGGCTTACTGCCAGTTCTCCAGACGCAACTCCGGAACTCGCTCGAACTCGCGGGTGTTGTTGCTGACAAGCACCGCGTTCTCGGCCAGGGCATGAGCGGCGATCAGCATATCCATGCCGCCAATCGGAGTGCCACGCAATTCCAGCTGGGCACGCAGCGCGGCGTAGTGCGTTGATGCCGAAACCGGCCACGGCAGCATGCGCATGCCGGAAAGAAAAGCTTCCAGCGCGTCGTGCAGCACGGAAGAGCGGCGTTTGGCCACGCCGAAGCGCAGCTCGGCGGCGACCACTGCGGAAATCGCGATCTGACTGATCGGCAAATCCGCAAAGCGCTCAAGCACCGAACGCGGGCGGTCGCGCAACAGGTAGCTGCAGATGTTCGTATCAAGCATCCGGATCATGGAACCACGCCCGGTCCTGACTGACATCGCTGTCGCTGCGCTCAGCCAGGAAATCTGCGGGGAAGGCTTCGTGACTTGCGTAGAACTGCCCCAGCCAATCGCCAAAGGTTTCCACCTTGGGCCTCAGCAAGACCCCGCCTTCGACCTTTTCCACATAAACCTCCTTGCCCTCAAAGCGGAATTCCGCCGGCAAGCGCACGGCCTGGCTGCGGCCGTTGGTGAAGAGCTTGGCGGTTTGTGCCATGGGGACACCCCCTTAAGGTATAGACCAATGAACTATACCTCTTCAGACCATGGCTGGAAAGGCGCACCACACGCAACGCGCGCACTGAGGCCTCGCTCTCTCCCCGCTCTTGACTGAGCCCTGAGCACCATTCATCGGGTGCGAGTCAACCTGAAGTTTCGGCGTCAGTTCGGAGCCATCTGAGCACAGGGCTCGTACTCGTACTCAGCATCGCGGTACTCGTACTCGTACTCGAAGCCATCACGCTGCTTTCGAGCACGAGCACGAGCACGAGTACGAGTACGAGTACGAGTACGAGCAAGATGGTCGGCTATAGCCGAAGTACGCCGCAAACGACCGTACCCAAAGATCAGATGAATCGCACCCCCGTTCATCCCCTGGCTTCATTTGAGCGCTCGCAGCTGTCACACTATATCTCTCAATCAAGATGAAGGGATAAAGTCATCGACCTGGCCCGCTGTTCGTCGCTGCTGCGACTGCTTGCCGATCCGACGCGTCTGCGTCTGCTCGCCCTGCTGGTCGGTGAGGAGCTGACCGTGGCGGAAATGGCGGCGGCGACGCGGCTGGCGCAGCCGCGGGTGTCGACGCACCTGGCCAAGCTCAAGGAAGCGGGGCTGGCGGTCGATCGACGCGCCGGGGTCTCGGCTTATTACCGCTTTCCGCTGGAAGAACTGGACGAGGCCGTGCGCAGCACCTGGGAACATCTGGGTCAGGTTGCCGACGATGGCCTTTTGACCGAGGACGGCGAGCGGCTCAAGCAGGTACTGGCATCGCGCGCCCGGAACGAGAACTGGGTCGATCAGGTTGCCGGCGACATGGAACGGCATTATTCCCCCGGTCGCACCTGGGACGCCTTCGCCCGCGCACTGACCTGCATGATCGATGCCGGCGATGTGCTGGATATCGGTTCGGGCGACGGCTTGATGGCCGAACTGCTGGCGCCGCAGGTGCGCAGCCTGACCTGCGTCGACGTCAATCCACGCGTGGTCGAAGCTGCACGCCAGAGGCTGGCAGGCCATGCCCATGTGGACGTGCGCGAAGGCGACATGCATCACCTGCCACTGAATGATGCCTGCATGGACTGGGTGCTCTGCCTGCAGGTCTTGCCCTACAGCGAACGGCCCGAGTCAGCACTGGTCGAAGCCGCCCGCGTGCTCCGTCCCGGCGGACGCCTGCTGCTGACCGC
>JBGTIE010000129.1:0-5768 GCA_041745855.1 Lysobacterales bacterium
CGATGCGGTGCAGGCCGCCACCGCCCGGCTCGAAGGCGCTTTCGCGCTGGCCGTGGTCAGCGCGCGCGAACCCGGCACGGTGGTCGGCGCACGGTTGGGCTCGCCGCTGGTGGTCGGTGTCGGCGATGGCACGGGGAATTACCTGGCCTCGGACATCTATGCCCTGCTCGAGCGCACCCGTCGCTTCATGTATCTGGAAGACGGCGATGTGGTCGCCCTCAGTGTCGATGGCATCGTCGTCCGCGACCGCAGCGGTCAGAGCGTCGAGCGCCCGATCAAGCAGACCCAGTTGCATCCGGGCGCGGTCGACAAGGGCGGCTATCGGCATTTCATGCTGAAGGAGATCCACGAGCAGCCCACTGCGGTCGCCGACACCCTCGAAGGGCGGTTGCACAAGGGCCGCGTGCTGACCGAGATCTTCGGCGTCAATGCCAACGAGCTGCTGGCGGCAACGCGCGCGGTGCGCATCATCGCCTGCGGTTCCAGCCATCATGCCGCGCTGGTCGCGCGCAACTGGATCGAGCAGCTCACCGGGCTGCCCTGCTTCGCCGAGATCGCCAGCGAGTACCGCTACCGCGACGCGGCCCAGCTGCCCGGCACGTTGTTCGTGACCGTGTCGCAGTCGGGCGAGACCAGCGACACGCTGGCTGCCCTGCGGCATGCCGGCAAGCGCGATTATCTGGCCCGGCTGGCGATCTGCAACGTGCCGGAAAGCTCACTGGTGCGCGAAAGCGAGCTGGTCCTGATGACCCGCGCCGGGCCGGAGATCGGCGTCGCCTCGACCAAGGCCTTCGTCACTCAACTGGTCGCGCTGGCGCTACTCACCCTCGCCCTGGCCCGCGCCCGCGGCATGGCCGACGAGCGCTACACCCAACTGGTCGCCGAACTCGAGCGACTGCCGACCGCAATCAGCGAAGCGCTCGCGCTGGATAGCCAGATCGAGCAACTGGCCGAGCGGCTGGTGCACAAGCAGCATGCCCTGTTCCTCGGCCGCGGCACCCATTTCCCGATCGCGATGGAAGGCGCACTGAAGCTGAAGGAAATCTCCTACATCCACGCCGAAGCCTACCCCGCCGGCGAGCTCAAGCACGGCCCGCTGGCGCTGGTCGACGAGGCGATGCCGGTCATCGCGGTGGCGCCGAACGACCAGCTGCTGGAGAAGCTGCTGTCCAATATCGAGGAAGTCCGCGCCCGCGGCGGCGAGTTGTACGTGTTCGCCGACAGCACGGTGGCCGCCGGCGTCGCCGAAGGCTGCACCGTTCTGAGCCTGCCGCAACTCGGCTTCCTCAGCGCGCCGATCGTGTTCACCGTGCCGCTGCAATTGCTGGCCTATCACGTCGCCGTACTGAAGGGCACCGACGTCGATCAGCCGCGTAATCTGGCCAAGAGTGTGACGGTGGAGTAACCCTGGCCTCGTCGACGTCTCACCGACTGCACCGCTCGTCGAAGGAAGTAGGCTGGTGTGACCGCGCCGCCAAGCGGATTCGTGGCGCCATCGCCATCGCGGTCTCACCGGCTGTGGGAGGCCGCCGCGTCCATCCCGCGAAGCGCGCATGGGAAGCTGGCTGTGACTGCGCAGCCAGCCCCCCCCCAGCTTCTCACTGCACCAACTTGCCGCATCGATCCGCAATCCCGACCTCGGCCCCCATCCCGGAGTTGAACGCCAGGAAGTCCTGCTCGAAGCCATCGCTGAAGATCACGCCGTAGTCCGGCATCTGCGAGGTCAGCCGCAACGGGCTGTTGCCCTCGATGCGCCCGAACACCAGACTTGTCTGGGTGGCGCGGCTTGGGAAGGGCTCTCGTACTGTGTAGTACAGGTGCTTCGATTCCCAGGGGAAGCCGGAGGCCTGCAGTGCTTGCAACTCTTCCGAGCCTTGCGGTCCGGCCATGCCGATCGCGCCAGTGAGCAGGCTGCGGAACCAGCCGGTCGAGCCCAGCCCAGTGGATACGATGATGCCGCTGGATGAGTGCACTTCGGTCTGCTCGCCAACCTGGATCGAGTAGCGCGCCGAGACATGCGAGCGCGGACCAATGAAGAGGTCGTTGACCGCGTGCAATTGCTGGCCGTCGCTGAGCCGCACGCGCGCCATCGTGATCGCGCGTGTTGGGCGGCGGTTGGCTTGCGCCTCCGGCACGATTTTCGCCAGGTCATGGGCCTCGAAGGGCAGCAGCACACCGTCCCATCGCCTTGGGTCCGGATTGACCCCGATGACGGGCTGGCCGTGGAGGTACTTCAACGTGTTGGCGACCAGACCGTCCTGTCCCACCACCACGACCAGACCGTCGGGCGGGAACAGGAAGTTCGGGACCAGAGTTCGATCCAGTCGCTGGACCCGGCCGTAGCGCGAAAGCTGCGCCTCGGCCGAAGCTACAGCCTGCCGGTAGGTGGCCTGCTCGACCTCGTAGTCGGAGAAGTCTGCGCCCATGTGCTCGACATAGAACCGGGCCTGCTCGACGGTATTCAGGCGCGCCACCAGGTCCTCGAGCCGGGTCCGCCGCGTCACCAGGATGATCCGGTGCTGCAGGGCGTCCATGACCTACTTCCGCGGTGCGGCGGCCGGTGACTGGGTGAGCTGCTGCAACAGGTCAGGGGAGATGTTGAGCTCGCCGATCTTGCCGGCGTTCTGGGCCAGTTCCTGGAAAGCCGCGGCGATGATCGCGCCGGGTGTGGCACTGCCCAGCGCGAGGGCCTGCAGTATCTTCGGGTCGACCCCTCGGACTGTCTTGATCAGCGCGTCCATGCCATAGGCGGCAGCATCGGACTCGCGCCGGGCGTTGGCCGCCCGCAGCTCGGTCAGCGCCTCGTTTTCTGTCTCATGGGCGATCCGGCCTTGCATCTCCTGGGCCTGGATCTGCAGGCGTTTTTCCAGCACCGCGCGCTCGGCGTCCATCTGGGTCTCGCGGATCTGGCGCTTCTTGGTCTCGACCGCAATCTCGGTATTGAGCTCGTTCTCCTTGATCGCGCGTTCCTGCTCGATGGCGGCATTGCGGCGCAGATAGAGGGCGTCGTCGGCATCCTTCAGGATCTGCTCGCGGATGGTCGCTTCCAGGGCGCGCGCGGTGTCGGGCGTGGGCTTGATCGCGAGGATGGCCAGGCTCACCAGTTCAAGGCCAAGACTCGGCAGCCCCTCGGACCGCCGCAGGCCCTCGCGTACCGACTGCACCAGCCCCTCGGATTCGCGCAGCAAGTCCCGCAGCTTCTGGCCCTGCAGGGCGGCGCGCAACTGGACCTGGACCGCGTTGACGACACGCTGGGGCAGCTTGGTCGGGTCCTCGGACAGGTATTCCGTGCCGTTCGCCTTTAACGTGAAGTTCATCAGCGAGGCCAGCAGCTTGGGGTCCGACACGCGGTAGGTGATCTGGCCCTGCACCGTCACTTCCTGAAAGTCCGCGCTCACCTCGCTGAACATGAAGGGCGCATCGACGCTCTCCATCGGGATGAAGACGAGCGAGGCACTCGGGGCGAAATAGAAGAAGGCCAGGCCTGCGCCTTCCCGCACCGGCTGGCCGTTGCGGTACTGGATCAGGTAGGTCGTGGGGCTGGCCTTGGCGTAGCGGATGCCGAACATGGTGTGCTCCTGGGAAAGTCTTCCAGCGTCGCGATGCTGATCTGTCCAGCATTGGCTCTGGGGCGAGAATCGCCGCACCTCGTGCCGGAACCGTACCAGTTCCAGATTGGGGCAGGCCCTACGGATGCGGAATGCGGCCGGCGGCGCGCGCTGGACCGGGGCGAGTGTCGCCGCAGCACGCGCGCGGGCATCTCGCTACCTCCAAACCATAGCTACTCCTCGTCCGGATGCCACTTGCCAGTCGGCATGACCAGCCCGTCGAAGGCAGCATCGCGGGTTTGGCGGTGACGTTCGGAGACCCCGGGGATGCTGTACAGGCGCTCGCGGACCGCGTCGCTGGGGTAGATCGTCGGGTTGGTCCGGATTTCCTCGTCAAGCAGGGGCTCGGCGGCCGGGAAGCCGCTGGCATAGGCGACGAAGTTGGAGATCTTGGCCTGGATCTCGGGCCGGATCATGAATTCGATGAAGCGGGCTGCGCCTTCCGGGTTGGGTGCGTTGGCGGGGATCGCCATCACATCCATCCATACCAGTCCGCCTTCCTTCGGAATCAGATAGGCGATGTCCTGACCGGTACCTTCCTCCTCGGCCCGGTCGATCGCCTGCTGCACATCGCCCGACCACGCCAGCGCGACGCAGATCTGACCGAGCGCCAGTTCCTCGATGATGCGGGTGCTGCCGCCGAAGAACTTCACATGTTCGATGGTCCGGGCCAGACCGCGCTCGAGCACGAATCCGGTCAGGGAGGCGTCGGTCTGGGACGGGTCGTAGTGGATCATCGCCGCAGCGAGGATCTCGGTTTTTTCGGCCTGCAGCGCGATACCGCAGCCGGCGAGCTTCTCGGTATAGGCGGGATCGAACAGCAGCTTCCAGGTTTCGATGTCGGCATCGGCGCCCAGCGCCTGCGCGACCATGGCACGGTTGTAGCCGATGCCGGTGGTACCCCATTGGTACGGCATCAGATAGCTGCCGGTGGAGTCGGCCCGACGCAGGGCGCGGGCGATGTTGGGATCGAGTGCTGCGGTCTTGTCCTTGAGCGAATTCGGCAGCGGCTGCAGCACGCGCGACTGCACCTGTTCCCGACCGAAGGGTATCGCGGTGGGGAAGATCACATCGGCAAAAGGCTCGCCACTGTCGATCAGCGCCTGCAGTTCCTCGTTGCCGGGAAAGGTCTGGTAATCAACCTTCAGTCCGGTCTCGGCGCTGAACTGCTCCAGCACCTCCGGATCGATGTATTCCTCCCAGTTGTGGACCCGCACCAGGGACTGGTCGGCAACGGTGGCGGCCCCCGGTGGCGCAGTCGGCTGTTCGCCACAGGCGGACAGTCCCACTGCCGCGATCATAACCAAGCTGCTCATGCGCCAGTTCGCCATCGCTCCGCTCCTGCCGGGGGGAATGATTTGTTTATACGCCAAACTGGTCGCAAATTTCCAAGCCTGAACGCGATTTGGGGGTACGCCGGGGGTTCGGCCTGGCGCTACACTCGGGTCATGCCAGCGCCACTCACTGTGCAGGGGAGTTGAGTCGATGCATGCGAAGGATGAGTTGGAAGGCCGCAACTGCCGACTGGCGGCCGGGACCGCAACGCTGCTCTGGCACGATCTGATCCGTGACGCCGAGAATCGAGCCGACTCCACGCTGGACGAGAGCCTCGAGAGCTATCTGGTGTTCACGTTGCTGCGTCATCAGGGTGATACCGCGCTGGGTCAGCGGGTGATCGCGACCGAGTGGCTGGAGGCGCTCGATCGCGGCAGCCATCTGCAGCGGCAGAACCTGCGTGATGTCGGCGACCATTGTTTGTTGCTGGCCGGGCTGTATCCGGAACAGGCCGAACGTCGGCTGGTCTCGATGAGCTATTTCATCGACCTGGGTCGCAACGCCTATGATCATCTGGCGGCGCAACTCAAGGCCGGCATGGCCGAACTGTATGGCCAGTTGGCCCGTGGTTTCAACGAACTGGTGCGGGTGCTGCTGGAAGTGCGCAAGCTCTCCGGCCAGTGGCAGGGCCTGCCACCGCTGCAGAACTTCGAGCTGTGCCAGGAGCGTGGAGAGCTGCGACCTGAACTGGCCCGGCGCAGTTTTCCCGGCGCAATCGTGCTGGCCGGACCGACGCGCGCCCAATAGCCATCGTCGCTCAGTCGCCGCGCTAATCGCCGCCCAGGGGTCTGCCCTGGAACCAGCCGTTGCGTTCGGCGCCGCCGC
>JBGTIE010000130.1:0-10375 GCA_041745855.1 Lysobacterales bacterium
TCGGTCAGCGAGGCCCTTGTAGGCCGTTGTACCCGATCGGCACGGAGCTCGGACAAACGACGCGCAGCCACGTCCGATCGGGTTCAGCGGCGCTCTTGCTTCGGGATGAACGAGGCGATCGTGCGCTGCTCGAGGAAGCCGCGGTGCTGTCGGCGATGGTTTATGTCGACCTCAATCCCGTCCGCGTGGCAACTGGCTGAAAACCTCGAAGACAGCGACTACACCTCGATCCAGCAGCGTATCCGCGAAACCGCTCTCGAGCTTGGCAACGGCGGCGATCAACTGGAAGCCGTCGTCGGCGTCCCTGGCACCTGATCGCTATCAATCAGCATCGCCCAATACCTAAACTTGGTCGACTGGACCGGCCGACAGATGCATCCCGGCAAGCGCGGGAAAATCGCTCCCGAGCGGCCACGGATACTCGATCGCCTTGGCCTGACCGATCGCAGCTGGACCACTCAGGTCAAGGCGACCGAGAGCGACTTCCATCGCGTCATCGGTGCGGCCGAATCGATCATCGACTACGCGAAGCGGGCCGGTCAGCGCTGGTTCCAGGGACTTGGCGTGGCTCGCGAGCTCTGCAAGATGAGACCGAAACCGGGCTGACTGTCCGGAAACCCCTTGAAGGCCCCGCCAGCCGATAGGTTGGCGGGCAGGCGTGGCGGGAATTCGAGGAAACTGACGTCAGATCGACGAAACCCGACCGAACCGCGCCACCGCAGCCCTGCAAACTGCCGAAAACCCCCACCTCACAGCGCATACCGCTCAAACGCGCCGGTCCTCGAAGATGGCTCGGGAAAATCCATGTGTCCCCGTTTCTTTTCCAGACCCGCGATCAAGTTGGCACCGCCAACCGTAAGCCGATTCTTACGCCATCTGCCGGCAAAGGCTGACGTACTTCGCAGTCATAGGCTTACAGACAATGACGCCAACCCGCCCCAAGCTCTGCGCATGACCACCGCCCGCTCCGCCATCGCCCCACCGAATCGCAACAGGAAGATCGCGTCAAGGCCTGGCTGACTCAGGCCGCCAAGATCGCCAACATGCGCGAACGACTGGCGTCGGTGAGCGAGCCCTCGTAGGCCGTTGTACCCGATCGGCGCGGTGTCGGGCAAAACACCGCGCAGCCCCTTCCGATCGGGTTCGGCGGGGCTCTTGCATTGCTTCGGAATGAACGAGGCGAGCGGTCGCAGCCGGTGAGACCCGCGATCAAGTTGGCACCGCCAACCGTAAGCCGATTCTTACGCCATCTGCCGGCAAAGGCTGACGTACTTCGCAGTCATAGGCTTACAGACAATGACGCCAACCCGCCCCAAGCTCTGCGCATGACTACCGCCCGCTCCGCCATCGTTCCGCCCGGCTCCAACGGCTACTACCACTGCGTCTCGCGCTGTGTCCGCCGGTCGTTCCTGTGCGGCGACGACAAACTGACTGGACGCAACTTCGATCACCGCCGCGAATGGATCGTCGAGCGGATGAACGAGTTGGCGCAGATCTATGGCGTACGGGTGCTGGCCTTCTCGGCGATGAGCCTATATGGAGTGCGGTAGCTTGCTACCGCTCTGCTGTTGGCAGCTTGCTGCCGCTCTAGCTTTCTACACGCCATCGAGCGCTGGAGCCGATTGTTTCCGAAGGCGAAAATGACCGACGCGGAACAGGCCGAGCGGATCAAGGCACGACGGCAAAGCCTGACCTCGACTCGATCGGGGGATCGCCAACATGCGCGAGCGGCTGGCTTCGGTCAGCGAGTTCAATGTAGGCCGATGTACCCGATCGGCGCAATGCGAGAACAAATGACGCAAGCCATTTCCGATCGGGTTCAGCGGTGCTCTTGCTTCGGAATGAACGAAGCAATCGTGTGGAGCCGCTGAGACCCGCGATCAACCTGGCGGCACCAATCAGATCACGACGCGCGGGTCACAACTGCCTACTTCCTTCGATCAACGCATCCGCGAGACCGCACGTAAGCTCGGCAACGGCGATCAGCTCGAAGCCGTCGCTGGCGTTCCGGGCACCGGATCGCTTTCGATCAGCATCGCCCAGTACCTCAACCTGGTCGACTGGACCGGTCGCCAGATGCATCCGGGCAAGCGCGGCAAGATCGACCCCGAACGGCCAAGGATCCTTGATCGCCTCGGGCTGACCGACGCCAGCAAGTTGGGCGGCAAGCGTGAAACTCACGCAGTCCCCGATAAACGTCGGCTGCGACTGCGAATGACTCCCCAGGCGCGGCCCCTGAATTCAGCAAAGGCGCCCAGGCTTCAATTCTGCTCCAGCAAAACCAGTCCGGTAAATTATCGATCACGATATGTGGCGCAACCTTCCCTGGCCGCAACCAGAAAATACGATTCTGAAGCTGGCCTTGCGCCCGAACCCTCCGCAATGGCGCGGCGCGTGCTGATCATGCTTGCACCCCATACGCCATCCCAACTCGCATTATCAAATCTGGTGTTTGCTCCATGATGCCCAGTGAGAGCAGCGATTGTTGTTCAGCTCACCGGCCACCGCGTCCAGAAATTGCGCGATGTCTGCCGAGATCGCTGCCGGTGCTTCAATTCGCTGGCCCTCACTCGACAGTTGGGTGAGACGTAGGACGTCATTTCGATGCTTTTTAATGTCCTTGGAATCAATCGGCTTGCGTTCCAGTTTGCGCGCGACCATGTCTAGCCAGGCGCGCGCCTTGAGCGGGATCAGGCCTTCTTCCGTCATGATCCGCACGCCCGAAAGCTGTCTGGTGTGGCTTTGCAGGAAATGGTAGTAGTTTTCATCCAGCAAGATGGCGGAGAGGCTAAGTATCGCCTCGTCAATGGGTACGGGAGTGAATTTCGAATTGGCAGTGAGTGGCAGGTGTCCCGGCTCTCGGGCGAAGAACTCCAGCATTGATGGGAAATCCGGACTGGCAGGCTTGGCAAATCGGTAGAAGCGCCGCGGAAGGTCGCTTTGCTGCCGTACCTCGTAGCCGCCTTCGCGGACGAAGGCCCACAACTTCTCGCCAAAGGTTTTATCCAGGGCTTCGACGCGCAGCACGATGTACAGATCGTTGGTGGCACGTGCCGGCAATCCGGCGTCTTCCAGCACCAGTTGCGTGGCGACGCCCCCGATGAGAACGTAGTGCGCTTCATCGCCGGCAAAAAATGCCGCGAAGATGTCGAGTCCTTTCACCATGCGATCTGCCCCATTAGCTCCTTCAATGCGATCTGCACTCGCTCATCCTTGCTGTCATATAGGCTCAGATATAGCGACAAGGGATCGACAACGCCGCGCGTCGCCGCGACCCGGGGTGGGTATCGCCATAATTCGAGTACACAGGTACCGGCATCAGGCGTTGGAATCGTGTCGGGTCGGGTCCTTTCGACCATTCGCGGCTCGCCATGGCGTAAACGGGCTCTTCCGGCGCGCCGAGGTTCGATTGCTCTGCGAGCGCACTTTCCCCGGCCCGAACAGCGGCGCTGGGCAACTTGCTTTCCGGCACATGGATGAATCGCCGAACCGGGCTGCGCAGCACAGATTGGGCGCGCCGCCACGTTGCTTCCGGGGCATCCCGAAGCTCGAACATGCGCTCGCGCCCCCGTGCCTTGCTTTTGACCAGGGAGCTACCCTCCAGGGCTTTCACTGCCTGACTGATGCTTGCAGCCGTGTATCCGAGCGCTTCTCCCGCGTCGCCGATCGTGATTGGCGGCAACAGACGGCGCAGCAGCAACGCGATCAGCAGCGACTGAGCCACCGGACTGAGCTGTTCCACCGACTGGGGCGACAAGCGCTGCGGACGCTGCGCGGTTTCGGCGCTACCCAGTGCCGGCCAGAACAGTTGGCGCCCCGGGATGACGAAGGCTTGTCCCAGCTCGACCAAGCGCTTGCGCAGGTATGGGGACAGGTGTTCGGCCACCACCACAGAGGTACCTTCAAGAGCTGGGTCGTATATGGTTGCCAACTTCTCTACTTGCTTGCGCAGAACGAGCGGTGGTGGCGTGTCCTTCGCCTTGAGCAAGACTGCCAACCACGGTCTCCCGCCCACTTGGACTCTATGCGGGTCGTAGCGCTGGCGCAGATAGGCTGGCAGCGCTGCGCCCGGAGTCGTGATGTACATCGTGAAACGGCCCGTAAGCTGCCCGACGTAGCGCATGAATGCTGCAAGGAGTGGATCAAGCATCGTAAGATAAAATTTTTAGTGACACTAAAATTAGCATTTTTAGTGTAAATCGGAAAGTCTTGAGACCCCCGCAACTACTGGTTCTTCAGGAGCAGGGTCGGGGCCGCGTGCGGCAACGCTGTCCATCGCGACCTGCAGCACGCCAGTGGGGAGCGATGCCGCCCCGCGTAAGGACGCCCCGCGTAAGCGCGTAAGCGCGTAAGCGCCGCGTAAGGACACACGAACTTTCCCGCACGCCCCGGGCGCGTACGCGTAAGGACACACGAACTTTCCCGCACGCCCCGTAAGCCGATTCTTACAGCTTCTGCCGGCAAAGTCTGACCAACATCGCAGCCATCGGCTTACAGACACTCACACCATCCCGCGCCAAGTTGACCGCATGACCGCAGCCCGCTCCGCCATTGTCCCACCCGGTTCCTCCGGCTACTACCACTGCGTCTCGCGCTGTGTGCGGCGGTCGTTCCTGTGCGGCTTCGACAAGCTGACCGGACGCAACTTCGACCACCGGCGCGGCTGGATCGTCGAGCGGATGAACGAGTTGGCGCAGATCTACGCGGTGTGAGTGCTGGCCTTCTCGGCGATGAGCAACCACATGCACCTGGTGTTGCAGTTCGATCCGGCCTGTGTCGAGGCGTGGAGCGATCAAGAAGTGGCCGAACGGTGGAACCGGCTCTTCCCCCAGGCGAAAATGAACGAGGCGCAGCAGGCCGCGCGCATCAACGCCTGGCTGGCGCGTGACGGCAAGATCGCCAACATGCGCGAGCGACTGGCGTCGGTCAGCGAGTCTCTTGTAGGCCGTAGTACCCGATCGGCGCGGTGCAAGTACAAACGACGCAGAGCAACTTCCGATCGGGTTCAGCGGCGCTCTTCCTCCGGGATGAACGAGGCGGCCGTGTGCAGCCGCTGAAACCCGCGATCGATCTGGCGGCGGATGGCGCGGCGCGGGTTACAACGGCCTACTTCCTTCGAGCAACGCATCCGCGAAACCGCGCGCAAGCTCGGCAGCAGCGGCGATCAGGCCGAAGCGGTCGTCGGCGTTCCCGGCACCGGTTCACTGCCGATCAGCATCGCCCATTACCTCAACCTGGTCGACTGGACCGGTCGGCAGATGCATCCGGGCAAGCGCGGAAAGATCGATCCCGAGCGGCCTCGCATTCTCGATCGACTCGGCCTGAGTGACCGCAGCTGGACCACACAGGTCAAGGCGACCGAGAGCGAGTTCTACCGCGCCATCGGCGCAGCCGATGCGCTGATCGACTTTGCAAAGCAAATTGGTCAGCAGTGGTTGCAAGGAGTCGGCGTGGCCCGCGAGCTCTGCAAGATAAGACCGAAACCGGGCTGAGCGGCCCGGAACCCCTCGAAGTCACCGCCAACCGACCGGTTGGCGGGAAGGCGTTGGGGAAATCCGGCTCGAACAGCCGGAAAGTGCGCGGATGGCGCCGATCGGGCTCAGCAAACCGCTGTACGTCCCGGGATCCCCCTCGAAACCTCCCGAAACTGGCGCGAAGCGCCGGTCAGCGCCGCTGGCTCGGGAAAATCGGTCTGTCCCCGGATTATGTCCCCGGCTTACGGAGGGTAGCAGCACACGCCGGGCTGGCAGCAGCACCAGACTGCACCACAGCATGTCAGAATTAGCCCAGGGCCACACGGCGCGGTGCAGCAGTTAGAGCACCACCGAACTTCGCCAGATCAGGCGCAGAAGCCGCCTTTTCATCGCAAACCTTTACGCTTGGCTCAGTGGACCCGAATTTTTCCAAGAGCTCACTATTAGGGACTATCCGCGTACTGAGGTAAATTGCGATAACTGATTTCTTGTCCTGAGTCTCTGTGCGAAAGGTTGCTTTGTCTGCCGACCCAGCAACTACCGCAGTCTTTGTTTCTGACAGTACGGACGTTAAGGATTCCGACAGTCGATACAACGTCCAGTTCAATTCAACGATTGGCCTGCCTTTCTGGTCCACAAACAGCTTGGAAGCCGTAACATCAAGGCGAAGCCCCCCTCCATTTTCGTCAATACGACGGACGGTAGCCGGATGTCCCATTTTCAGGATGAGCGTCGGCGAAAAAGATTCTTGATTTGGAAGCTGTATTTCAAGATTCAGTTCGACGTACTTTGCTTGAAACTCATTGCCGGCGACACCAGTCATCGAAAATAAACTCAATATCAATACTGATAGCGCGAGTCTGAACATTGTAGGCTTCCCATGGCAGTGCGCTTGTTGCACGAGACGCGAGTGTACATAGGTCTGTAGAAGCACGCAACAGAAGCAGAGTGAGCGTCGCCGTCGCACTTGCGAGCAATGAGCATGTTCCGTATCAAGAGGATGCCCCCAAGAGCAACTGTGTTTCTTCGTAAACTGTGGGCACACAAAGCTCCATGCTGTTGGCGCGTCTCTTTTCCGGCGGCACTGGTCGCGCGCCTTAGGCTATGCACATGCATCGCAGAGCCCCCCTCACAACCGCTCAAAGGGAAGTCGGGACACACAGACTTTCCCACCCACCTCGTCAGCCAATTCCTGCGCCATCAGAAGGAAAAGTCTTACGAATCTTGCCGACATCGGCTTACAGACATTGCCCGCAACCGGCGCCAAGCTGTCCGCATGGCCACCGCCCGCTCCACCGTCGTACCGCCCGCTTCCTCCGGCTACTACCACTGCGTTTCACGCTGTGTCCGTCGGTCGTTTCTGTGCGGAACGCATCGATTGCCAGCACGATGATGAGGACGCGAAACGCCTCGTCGAGACGGTGCGTGCGCCTTAGCCTGCCGAGAAAGATGCCCAGGATCGCCAGCCAGAGGGCCACGATAACCCAATAACTACCAATGACGATCAGCCTGAATGACTCATCAAGGCTCGACATGCGGTGCTCCCTCGAACAGTCGGGGTGAAATCGGCAACATGGGCCCCTGGCATGGCCGTTCCCTCTCAATCCACTGCCGCAGCCGAAAATCAGGAAAAGGGGGACTGGGGGAGATTACTGTGCGGCGGCCCGCTCGTTAATTCCCCCGTCCCCAGTTTGGCTTTGGTGCGCCGTAGAACCAGGGCGCCTTAATTCCCCCCGTCCCCTTGATCCGGGAAAACGCTATTGACCCTTGTCACGCTGACTTGGCATAGACGCGAATGATGGGTGTCCTCATTTTCCAACCTCTTTGGGAGTTAGCTCAGCGGCAAGCAGCGGCTTCTTCGTCGCTGTAGAAGTAGGAACTGATCGAGGTGAACGTCCACTTCGGGGCCGCATCAGCGACGCCATCGCCGTCGGTGTCGCGGGTCGCACGGTTCTCGAAGCCCACGTCGACGGTGCCGTAACGGGTGCTGTCGCCATACTTCACCGCGACGCAAGTCATCGATCGCGTGGCCACGGTGCCAATCGGGGCTTTCTCCGTCGGCGCGGCGGGCATGGGGAGGCTCACTTTCGAAGAGCCCGCTTCCGCGGCTCCGACCCAACCCGGCAGCAACGCTGATGAGATGGCTAGCAGACTTGTCGCCGCAGCAGCTAGCAGGTTCAAATTTTTCATGAAGATCTCTGGGTGCCCGGGAACGGCCGCCCGGTTCGGCGATTTGCGAAGACGTCGCAACACCGTCTTACGATAACGCAACGCATTCTCGGCGTGGGAGAAATGCATCCCAACAAGCGCGGCAGGATCGATCCAGAGCGCCCGCTGGTCCTCGACCGACTCGGCCTGACCGACCGCAACTGGACAACCCAGGTCAAGGCGACCGAGAGCGAGTTCTACCGAGCCATCGGCACGGCCGAATCGCTGATTGATTACGCCAAGCAGATCGGCCAGCACTGGATGCAGGGCATCGGCGTGGCGCGCGAACTCTGCAAGATGAGACCGAAACCGACGCGACTCTCCGTACGAAGCCCGGGACACACCCCCCCACTTCCTAAGCCCATTTCTACACTAACGACGTGACTCTCCGTGCTCAGGATCGCGATGCTGATGACGAACTACAAGGATCCTGATGTGGTCGCTGGTGGGGCGATAGATGACCGAGTACGGAAAGTGTTGGAGAGGATAAACTCTGCGTAGATCATCCGTTGGCGTACCGATTTCCGGGAACTCTACGAGCAACTCGGCAACCCGCTCGAACTCCTTGAGGAAGCGGCCGGCTAGCCTCGCCCCGCCTTCGCGCCGATAGAACCTGGCTGCTTCGAGAAGATCCAGCTCAGCTCCTCGATGAAGGCTGTAGCTCACCCGAGACTGGCCCGGATGCGAGCCAGCGCTTCCGGACCGGGGGTTAGTAGCGAAGGATCTGCTTCAGACGCCAGGTCACGCTTGGCCGCGAGCGCATTCCAGCGTGCATCACGCTCGCGATCTGCGTCGAGGCTGTCGATCACCCGGTCAAGTAGGCGCCCCCTCTCAGCTGGTGTCAGCTGAAGGACTTGCTGAGTGAGGATCTCAACAGAGCCTGGCATGCGGGTTCCTCCGTTCATCGGCCCTTTAGCTTGCCACAACAGCGACCGGTGAGACCCGCCATCATCCTGGCGGCGCCTATCGGAAAACGCGGCGCGGGTCACAGCGGCCGCCCTCGAACTGCAAAGCTGCAGGACACAAAGCTGCAGCAAAAAACTGCAGGACACATAAACCTCCCTGCCCAACCCATCGCCCACTTCGTCAGCCGATTCCTACACCATCTGCCGGCAAAGTCTGACGAACATTGCAGCCATCGGCTTACAGACAACGACCGCGATCCGCGCGACGCTGACCCTATGACCACCGCCCGCTCCGCCATCGCCCCGCCGGGATACCCAGGCTACTACCACGTCGTGACGCGCTGCGTCCGCCGGTCGTTCCTGTGCGGTTTCGATCAGCTCACCGGACGCAGCTTCGATCATCGACGCGGCTGGGTCGTCGCGCGGATGAAGGAGCTGGGTGAGATCTTCGCGGTGCGAGTGCTGGCGTTTTCGGCGATGAGCAAATATGGAGTGCGGTAGCTTGCTACCGCTCTGCTGTTGGCAGCTTGCTGCCGCTCTACGCTCCAAGTGGCCGAGCGCTGGAACCGCCTCTACCCGCGCGCGGACATGAACGAGATGGAACAGGAAGACCGCATCAAGGCCTGGCTGGCGCAGGAAGGCAAAGTCGAGAACATCCGCGAGCGTCTGGCCTCTGTGAGCGAGTTCATGAAGAACCTCGCCGAACCCATCGCCCGTGCGGCGAACGTTGAAGGCGGATGCACCGGCCACTTCTGGGAAGGCCGCTTCAAGTGCCAGCGGTTGCTGGACGAAGCGGCCGTGCTGTCGGCCATGGTCTATGTCGACTTGAACCCGGTCCGCGCGGCGATGGCGCAGGACCTGGAAGGCAGCGACTACACGTCGATCCAGCAACGCATTCGGGAGACCGCGCGCAAGCTCGGCAGCGGCAGCGATCAGCTTGGTCCAGTCGCCGGTGTTCCGGGCAAGTGCTCACTATCGGTCAGCATCGCCCAGTATCTCAATCTGGTCGACCGGACTGGCCGGATGATGCATCCAAACAAGCGCGGCAGAATCGATCCAGCGCGCCCGCTGGTCCTCGACCGACTCGGACTGAGCGACCGCAGCTGGACCATCCAGGTCAAGGCCACAGAGAGCGAGTTTTATCGCGCCATCGGCGCGGCCGAATCGCTGATCGAGTACGCGAAGCAGATAGGCCAGCATTGGATGCATGGGATCGGGGTGGCCCGAGAACTCTGCAAGATAAGACCGAAGCCGGGCTGAGTTGCCTGGAAACCCCTCGAATCCTCCGCCATCCGACCGGTTGGCGGGCATGCGTGGCCGAGATCAGGCTCGACCCGAAGAAGAGCGCTCAGTTCGCGCCATTTCGGCAACCGCAGCCACCCGAAGCCTCTGCTTCACCATCGCATCGGCAAAAACACTGCGGCACCCGAGGTCGACTCCGGAAAGTTCGCCTGTCCATTGCCTTCGCATTGTCTTCGGCGGGATTTGGATTTCAACCATTGATCTACCACCGACTTTTGCCGGCGCACTGGGTGTCCAATACTTTTCTGCGCTTCAGCTGCCGATCAGCATCTTTGACCGTCGCCCGAAGGCCTTGCGGAACAGAAAGACGGTGAGCGCTGAAAGCGCAAGCGCGGAGACGAAATGCACCACCGTCATCAGGTAAATCGATGCGGGCAGGAACGATTCATCAACCACGAACGTAAATGCCAGATCAGCAATCAGCAGCATGAAGAAGATATGCAGGAAGTAGATCGAGAACGCCGCGTCGGCAATCGGGGATAGCCA
>JBGTIE010000131.1:0-1981 GCA_041745855.1 Lysobacterales bacterium
AGCGGGCGAACGTCGAGGTTTCATCCTTGCCCGGGCATGGCGCGGTGCTCTTGCTCTCTTTGCGGCCTCCGCGTCCGCGTAAGCTGCTCTTCGCTGTTGATATCGAAGTCCGCCTGACCACATCAGTTTGACTCGCACCCCAGCGCGTCCCCATGTGTCGACCTTTGGGCTGCTCGTGCTTCAATGGCCCCTTTCGGACTTTCGGACTGGAGCTATGGCCCTGACCCACACCCCCGATGAGCCGGCCTTCGGCACCCCCGCGACCGACTTCGACCTGCCCGGTGTGGACGGCGAGGACTGGTCATTGCAGCGCTGCCGGGGTCCGGCCGGATTACTGTTGATGTTCATCTGCAATCATTGTCCCTACGTCAAGGCGATCCTGCCGCGGCTGCTCGACGACTGCCGTCAGCTGCAGGCCATCGGCATCGCCGTGGCCGCGATCAGCAGCAATGACGCAAGCCGCTATCCGCAAGATGGATTCGCGGCGATGCGGACGCTGGCGACCCTGCAGGACTGGCCCTTTCCCTATCTGTATGATGAGTCGCAGACGGTGGCACGGGCCTATGGCGCGGTCTGCACGCCGGACTTTTTCGGCTTCGATGCCGATTTGCGCTTACGCTATCGCGGTCGGCTCGATGCCGGCGGGCTGCAGCCGCGCACGCCCGGGATGCGCGCCGAACTGGTCGAGGCGATGACCGAAATCGCTGCCGGTCGTCCGGTCAGCGCCCCGCAGCAAGCCAGCATGGGATGCTCGATCAAGTGGCGCGACTGATTCTCTGGTTATGTCTCTGGCTGACGCTGATCGCCTTGCATGCGCAAGTTCATGCGGCCGGTTTCGAGGTGCGCACGCCGCAGGCCGAATCGGTCGAGAAGCTTGCTTTGGCGCGGGCATTGACCGAACAGCGCATCCTCAACTCGCTTGCCGAGGAACTCAACCGACGCTTCGAGCTACCACAGCCGCTGGCGCTGGGCTTCGTCGAATGCGGCGAACCGAACGCCTACTACCGGCCGCTCGAACGTTCGCTGCGGGTCTGTCTGGAGCTGGTCGATTATCTGTTCGACCTGCTCGGCCGGCGCTTCGCCGAGGGCGAGCGACTGGAGGAAGCAGTCGCCTCGGCCTTCAGTTTCATCGTCCTGCATGAGGTCGGTCACGCCCTGATCGATTTGCTCGACCTGCCGGTGACCGGGCGCGAGGAAGACGCCGCCGATCAGCTCGCCGTATGGTTGTTGCTGGCCGAAGCCGGTGGCGATCGTGCCGTGGTCGAGGCCGCCTTCAGCTTTCTGCTTGCCGACGGCAGCCAGTTTGAAGACGGTGACCCGGCCGCCTACGAGCACGCGCTGAACCGGCAGCGCTATTACAACCTGGTCTGCTGGGTATACGGCAGCGATCCGCGCGGACAGCTCGCCCTGATCGAACTGGCCGCCCTGCCCGAATCCCGCCGCCGCGGCTGCCACGCCGAATACCTGCGCTGGCACCGCTCCTGGAGCCGGCTGCTGGAAGGGGTGTGGCGCGAACCGTACGCCAGTCCGGAGTGAGCAGTTTCGACCAGGAAGACGGAGAGTCCGCGCTTGCGCGATGCCGAAGTGAACCTCAAGGCCGGTGCAGGCCGCGTTCGGCCAGGGACACCGGTTCGCCGTCGCCGACGATGAAATGATCGAGCAGGCGGATGTCCACCAGCGCCAGCGCCTCGGTCAGACGGCGGGTCAGGCTAAGATCCTGCGCGCTGGGCTCGGCGATGCCGGAAGGGTGGTTGTGGGCAACGATCAGCGCGGCGGCATGCAACTCGAGGGCACGGCGGACGATCTCGCGCGGGTGCACGGTGGCGCCGTCGATGGTGCCGCGGAAAGGTTCTTCCAACGCCAGCACGCGGTGGCGGGTATCCAGATAGATCACCGCGAAGACCTCCTGCGCCAGCCCGCCCAGGCGACGTTGCAGACAGCGTGCGGCGCTGGCCGGGTCGGTCAACGGCATGCCGCGATC
>JBGTIE010000132.1:0-2802 GCA_041745855.1 Lysobacterales bacterium
CCGACCGGCCCGTGGCTGGCTGCTGGCCGCCAGCGCCAGCACGCCGCTGCCGGCCGCCCTGCAGTGGAGGCTGCAACTGGACCTGGGTAGCGGCGATGACCCGGACACGGTCCGAAACGAGCGCTACCTGCCCTTCTTTCCGTCGCGTAGCGCATTCTCGCAAGGGGCATTCACCGGCTATTCGAACCTGCGTCACCTCAAGACCGGGCTGGCCTGGAGCAAGGACGATGCCAGCCTGGCGCTTGCGATTGGTTTGATGCAGCGGATGCGTACCGACGATGCGGTCTATCTCCACAGCAGAACACCGCTGGTCGGGAGCGCCGACGCGTCGAACGCGCGTCGGTCCGGCCACTACTTTCAACTCAAGGGCAGCCTGGCACTGGCACGGCAATGGAAACTGGGGCTGGAACTGGTCCGCTTTGAAGCCGGCCCGGCGGTGCGCGCGGCTGGCGGCAGCGATCAGAACTATGCGGGCTTGAATCTGGAGTGGACTTTGCCCGGCGGGCGGGAATCGAAGTGATGTGGCACCGGCAAAACGAACTCGGAAGTCGGGGTCGGAATCGGAATCGAGGGCAACGCAGGGGGTTCCCGCCACGCGAACGAATCGATTTTTGTCGGGCAGGCCTCGAGTACTGCGCCTGAGCGGGGACGATACCGATGCCGATTCCGACCCCGACCCCGAGATCAGGGCCCTCACACGCCCACTCCACCGATCCACGTTAAGATTGACATCTCTTTCGCCAATTGGAGTCGACCATGGCCTTTGAACTGCCTGCCCTGCCCTACGCCCGTGACGCTCTGGCGCCACATATCTCGGCCGAGACCATCGACTTTCACTATGGCAAGCATCACCAGAGCTATGTGACCAATCTGAACAATCTGGTCGCCGGCACACCGCAGGAGGCCCAGTCGCTGGAGCAGATCATTCGCGAGGCAAGTGGTGGTCTGTTCAACAATGCCGCGCAGATCTGGAATCACACCTTCTACTGGAACTGCCTGAGCCCGAACGGCGGCGGAGACCCGAGCGGCAAGCTGGCCGACCTGATCACAAAGTCCTTTGGCAGCATCGATGCCTTCCGCGAGGCCTTCGGCAAGAACGCGATCGGAACCTTTGGCTCTGGCTGGGGCTGGCTGGTGCAGTGTCCGGACGGCTCGCTGGCGCTGACCAGCACGTCCAATGCCGGCACCCCGCTGACCACCGCGGACACCGCCCTGCTGACCTGCGATGTGTGGGAACACGCCTACTACATCGACTACCGCAACGCCCGGCCGAAGTATGTGGAGGCGTTCTGGAAGCTCGTCAACTGGGAGTTTGCGGCTTCGCAGCTCCGTTAAGATCTTAGGCCCAGGGCCCAGGGCCCAGGGCCCAGTTAGAACGAGATAGGCGGCTCTTCTGGGCCCTGGGCCCTATGCCCTGGGCCCTGCTCTTCTGGGCCCTGGACCCTATGCCCTGGGCCCTGCTCTTGCCACCCCGAAACCTTGGTGGTCACGCAAGCGCGCGCTCCAACGAAGCACTCAGATGCTCGAGCCCGGCCAGCTGCAGCATCTGGCGGCCCTGCGCCCACAGTTTGCTGCGGCAGTCGGCTGACAGGCTCAGGTGGCCGATCTTGCGGCCGGCGCGTTCGGCCTTGCAGTAATCGTGCAGATGCAGGCCGGGCACGGCCAGCAGGCGCTGCCGGTCGGGCCAGCGGCCGAGTACATTGACCATCAGGCTGGCGCCGCGGGATGCGGTCGATCCCAGCGGTAGATCGCAGACCGCGCGCAGATGGTTCTCGAACTGGCTGCAGTGGGCCCCCTCGATCGTCCAGTGGCCACTGTTGTGCACCCGCGGCGCGATCTCGTTGACGATCAGGCGGCCGTCGCGTTCGAACAGCTCGATCGCCAGCACGCCAACATATTCAAGCGAATCGAGCAGCATTTTCGCGATGGCTTCGGCCTGCGCCTGAAGGGCCTCGCCGCGCGGTGCCGGCGCGACGCTGAAGGCGAGCACGCCATGATCATGGCAGTTCTGGGTCAAGGGGTAATAGCGCGTCTGACCATCTGCGGCACGCACGCCGATGATGCTCAGCTCGCGCTCGAACGGAACCCAGGCCTCGGCGATGGCGGGCGTGCCGGCCAGGGCTTGGGTGACCGCTTCGCAGTCAGCCAGCGAATCGATACGCCACTGCCCCTTGCCGTCGTAGCCAAGTCGGCGGGTCTTCACCAGCAGCGGCAACCCGAGCCGTTCGCAGGCCAGTTCCAGTTGCGGCTGCGCATCGATGGCCATGAACGGCGCCACCGGGATACCCAGTCCGGCAATGTAGTTCTTCTCCTGCAGCCGATCTTGAGCGATCGCCAGCGCGCGTGTCGGCGGCCGCACCGGCACTCGCGCGGCCAGGTGGGCCAGCGGCTGCGCGGTGACGTTCTCGAAATCAAAGGTCACCACGTCGCAATCGTCAGCCAGCGCTTCCAGCGCGGCGCGATCTTCGAAGCCACCGGCGAACTGACGCCGCAGCACGGTCGCGGCGGACGGATCAGGGGCAGGATCCAGGACATCACACTGAATTGCGAGCGGATGGCCGGCCAGGGCGAGCATCCGCGCGAGCTGGCCACCGCCGACGATGCCGACCCGCTTCATGGCCGCGGATCACCGATTGCCAGTATCCGATCGGTCTGGGCCTGACGCCAAGCGTCCAGCTGTCGTGCCAGTGCTTCGTCCTGCAGGGCCAGCACCGCAACCGCGGCCAGCGCCGCATTGGTGGCGCCTGCCTCGCCGATTGCAAAGGTGGGCACTGGCACGCCGGCCGGCATCTGCACGATGGA
>JBGTIE010000133.1:0-8871 GCA_041745855.1 Lysobacterales bacterium
CGGCATGCTCGGCGGCCTTGGCAGCCTGCAGCAGCCGGTAGCGCCAACGGCGCCAGCCGCGCCGGCAGCGGACGACCCGATCGCCAAGTTGCAGAAGGCCAAGGAGATGCTTGATCTCGGCCTGATCACCCAGGGCGATTACGACGCGCTCAAGGCCAAGGCGCTGGGTCTGTAAGCCGCAAAGCACGGAATCACCATGTCGAACACCCAACCGCCGCCGTTGCCCCCGCCCCCAGGGCCGGGGTCGCCGGACGACGTTCCACCGCCAGCGGGCAGCTTTCCGATCGACCCGGCAACGCTGCCCAAGGCGATCCGCGACGAATTGCAGGCTCCCGACCCGGTCGCCATCGATACCTCTGCCGCCGAGCTGAAGGACGGCCTCAACCGTTGCCCGAAATGCGGCGCCACCGACATCCGGCACAAGCCGGGCGGCGATCTGCTGATCTGCCTGTACTGCCGCAACGAGTGGCATGGCATGCGAGTCGAGGAAGAATTCGGCTTCGGCGAGGGCATCGACCAGCTCAGCGGCACGGTCATCGCGTCTGGCGCCCGCGACATCGCCGCCGACGCCAGCAGCCTGATGAGCTTCAAGTGCACTGGCTGCGGCGCCGAAGTGACGGTCAATACCGATAGCGCGATGACCGCGCGTTGCCACTGGTGCCGGCACGTTTTCGGCGTCAACGAGCAGGTGGCGAACGGCGCGGTGCCAGACGCGGTGCTGCCTTTCCACATCAACAAGGCCGACGCCGTCGCGCGCATCCGCCAGTTCGTCGACAAGCGGAGATTGTTCGCGCTGAAGGCGTTCAAGGAAGAGTTTACGCCCGAGAACGTCGTGGGGGTCTACCTGCCGTACATGGTCATCGATGGCAGGGTTAGCGCCGGCCTGGTTGGTCAGGGTGAGATCGAGACGCGGCGCTACACGCGCGGCAGCGGCGACAAGAAAAAGACTTACTACGATGCCGATGTGTACCAGCTGGAGCGGCAGCTGGATTTCACCGTCGACGACCTGACGCTGGAGTCCGCCGCCGATCGCGGCAACCTCGATACCCGCGCCAACACCAACAACATCATCAACACCATTCTGCCCTTCGACACCAAGAACGCGGTGAAGTGGAACGCCTCCTACCTGGCTGGCTACAGCTCGGAGAAGCGCGACCGCGACATCGAGCATTTGCGCCCGCGGCTGGAAGACCAGTTGCTGTCGATTGCCCGCGCTCAGGTGGTGGAATCGGTGGGCCAGTACAATCGCGGCGTGCGCTGGGAGCAGGAAGGCATCACCGTTCACGGCACGCGCTGGGTAGCGATGTACCTGCCGGTATGGCTGTACTCGTACCACCAGCCGGGCAAGAACGGCGGCCTGCTGCACTACATCGCGGTGAACGGCCGCACCGGCGAGACCATGGGCAGTGTGCCGGTGCAGCAATGGAAGCTGCTGACCGCCGCGCTCACGGTAGGCACCTTCCTCGAAGGCATTGCAATCTGGATCCTGGCGACCCAATCATGAGCGAAGACAGTGGACTGTGGCTGCTCCTGCTCGGCCCCGCCGGCGCCACCGGCCTGTATTGGCTCTTGTACCGACATTACCGCAACACCGACAAATCGCACGCCTTTGAGCACGAAACGCTCGTCGAGGCCAAGCCGGCGACGGGCTCGGACGTCAAGGTCAATGAAGTGAAGGGAACCCAGCAGACGCGCATTCCTGGCGACAACGTACGTGCGTACCGCCAGCGCGTAAGGCGCCTCCAGCAGGATATAGGGCCAGACAAGTAGCAAGCTTTACTTGCCGGTGTTCGAGGTATTTGTAGGAGCGAGCTTGCTCGCGATCGCAGCGCGCAGCGGTGCCTTGCTTTTGCGCTTCGCCGGTCGCCAAGAGCCACAACCGCTATCGCGGTCGCCTGCAAGCAGCCTCCACAGTTCCTTTGGGGCCGTGCGGGTGGGCCTTCGATTTGGTGTTCGAGGTATTTGTAGGAGCGAGCTTGCTCGCGATCGCAGCGCGCAGCGGTGCCTTGCTTTTGCGCTTCGTCGGTCGCCAAGAGCCACCGCTATCGCGGTCGCCTGCAAGCAGCCACGTCCAGGAGCCCACAACCGCTATCGCGGTCGCCTGCAAGCAGCCTCCTACAGTTCCTTTGGGGCGGTGCGCTTCGTTCCCAGGCTGGCACGCTTGCGCGCTCTGCTGCATGCTTCGAGGATTGGCCTCGCGTGGCCTCGACTGCGCAAAAGCGCCTGCGGGCGGGAGAATCATCGCGGTCGGGTCGCCGGTGTTTCAGCATTAGTTGAAACACCTATTCCTGGTGAAAGCTCTCTTGCGTCTTCGGAACCAACTTGTCGTCAAGGTGTTGGAGCGGAAAGTCGCTGGATCGCCGCGGTCGCTTAGGCTCCCTCGCGATGACGAGTTCTCGGCGGAACCAGAAGAGCGCCGGCCGCCTCGCGCAGGGTGTCTCAGTGCGAAGTCGGGGCTTGGCGGGCGCGAGGAACCGGCCTACGTCGGTCGCGATTGAAGGGCGTGCGCGGCGAAGGACCCAAGAGCGCCGGCGCAGAAGCTACGCTGGCTGCGTCCCGCACGCTGGATGACATTCGCCAGGGCCTCCGGGTTGCCGCGCGTTTGTCATGTGACCGGGCGACTCGCGCTTGTGCGGAGGTCGCAAGCTCCCTCGCGATGACGAGGGTTCATGGCGCGTGTGATTTCCGGGCCGGAAACGGGTTCTCGCGCTACCATGACGGCCTGGCCGCTTCCTTTGAGGTCGCGCTTGAATCGCTGTCCTGCCTGCGCGGCGACGGTCGCCGTTGATAGTCGCTACTGCGCCGCCTGCGGCCACGCAATGGGCGTCGGAGCAGTGACCGCGGTCGCTGAGGATGCGCCCGCGCCGCGGGTGCCTGTGCACTTGGCGGGTGGCGACGATGACGGCTTCATTCCTGGCACCTTGCTGGCTGGACGCTATCGACTGGTGGCGCTGCTCGGTCGTGGTGGCATGGGCAAGGTCTATCGTGCCGAGGATATGCGGCTCGGGCAGACGGTTGCGCTCAAGTTTCTGCCGGATGCGCTGGCGCGCGACCGGGAGATGCTCGAGCGCTTCTACGCTGAGGTGCGCATCGGCAGACAGGTCTCGCATCCGAATGTGTGCCGACTGCACGATCTGATCGAGATCGATGGCCATCATTGCCTGTCGATGGAATACGTCGACGGCGAAGACCTGTCCGTGCTGTTGGCGCGCATCGGTCGGCTGCCGCCGGACAAGGCCATCGAAATTGCGCGGGACCTGTGTGCAGGTCTGGCCGCGGCGCACGACATGGGCGTGATTCACCGCGACTTGAAACCGGCGAACGTAATGATTGACGGCAAGGGCCGCGCGCGCATCGCCGACTTCGGCATCGCCGCGCTTGCCGATCGCGTCGATGGCGAATCGGTGGCCGGGACACCGGCGTATATGGCGCCGGAACTGGTCGCGGGACAAAGTGCGTCGGTGCGCAGCGACATCTACGCACTCGGCCTGATTCTCTACGAGGTCTGCACCGGACAGCGGCGCTTTCAGGCGAGCACGCTGGACGCGTTGCGCGCGCAGCAGTTGTTGGCCGAGCCGCCGAACCTGTCCAATAGCGTCCGCGACATCCCGATCGCGTTGGAGCGTCTGATTCAACAGTGCCTTGCGCGGGATCCGCAAGCGCGGCCCGCATCAGTGCATGCACTGATGGCAGCGCTGCCCGGTGGCGACCCCTTGCAGGCGGCACTCGCTGCCGGCGAAACCCCTACCCCGGCAATGGTGGCCGCGGCGGGCAAGGTCGGGGCTCTCGGTGTCGGCTCGGCCTGGATGCTGATGTTGGGCGCGTTTGCCGGCCTTTTCGCGCTGGCCTGGATTTCCGGCAGCAGCACGCTGGTCGGGCGCTTGCAGCCACCAAAATCGCCGGAACTGCTGGCGGACAAGGCAAGCGAGATTCTCGCCGAGATCGGGTCTGCGGGTGTAGCCGGCGACCGCGCCGTCAGTTTCATCGCCGATGACGGCTTTCTTGCATGGATTCAAGGGCCGCAGGCACATGCACTGGGCGCGGACGAGATGCAACGCGCACGGCCGGGACCCCTGAAATTCATCTATCGACAGAGCCCCGGTGAGCTCGTGGCCAGGCGCACACTGGTGCGGCCATTCGGTCCAGCCGATGTCGGGCGGGTCACTTACGACGACCCGCCGACCACGCTTGCGGGGATGGCAGACGTGGTTCTGGATCGTGATGGGTTGCTCCTCGGTCTGCGTGTCGTGGGCCGTACTGGGAAGGAGGGCGCAGTAGAGTCCGCGCCGGATTGGTCGTTGCTGCTGAAGGCCGCAGGATTCGTGCCCGATCAGGCGACGCCGACCACACCGCGCTTGCCGGTGCCGGTGGACAGCGATCTCAAGCGTGCCTGGACGGCCTTTTACCCCGATCAGCCGGGTATTCCAATGCACGTGGAAGCCGCGGCGCTGCAAGGAATGCCGGTCTGGTTCGGTGTGTTGGCGCCGTGGAATCCAGCAGAGTCGATGCCCTTGTCACCGCCGGGCCCGCTGTCGGCCCAGTTGCCGGTGGGGATTCATATCGCAATCTGGACACTGTTGGTGATCAACGCAATATTCATGTTGGCGATTGCAGTGCTGGTCCGCCGCAACTTGCGCCAAGGTCGTGCGGACCTGCAAGGGGCCAGGCGCCTGGCCACCGTGCTGTTCGCCTGCGCGCTGGTGGCGCAGCTGCTGCGCGCCGACCACGTGGCGCTGGTGCTGGAAGAAGCCAATTTGTTGATCAATGTGCTGGGGCAGGTCGTGCTGTACGTCAGCGTGGCGTGGTTGACCTACGTCGCCCTCGAGCCGGTGGCGCGGCGTCGCTGGCCTGAGTTGCTGGTCGGCTGGAGCCGCCTGTTGGCCGGTCGCTGGAACGACCCACTGGTCGGACGCGATGTGACGATCGGGATCATCGGGGGCATCGTGATGGCGCTGGCTGTGAACCTCGAGTCAGGACTGCCCGCACTCCTGGGCCTTGCTGGATCCGCCCCGCGGGTGACGATTCTCAGCAGCCTCGCGGAGTTTCGGCACTGGCTGTACTTCTTGTTGTCGAGCCCCTACGTCGGCGTCGCCATAGGATTCGGCACGCTGTTGGCAATGCTGATTTTCCAATCCATGTTGCGGCGTCGAGCAGTGGCTCTGCCGGTACTGGCGGTGGCACTTTATTTCGGCTTCGCCACGGTCACTGGCATCGGATACCTGTGGAGCGCGGGGGGCGCAGCCTTCACGTTGATCTACCTGGTGATTGCACTGCGTGCGGGACTGCTGGCCGCGGTGGTCAGCATCTTTTGCTTCCTGGTGCTGGATGCGACCGCGCTGACGCTGGATTGGTCGGTGTGGTACGCAAACCGCACGATTGCGGCGCTCTGCGTGATCGGCGTACTGCTGATGTACGGTTTCAAGTGTGCCCTTGCCGGCAAGCCGATGTTGGGCGGCTTGTTGGTTGATCGGGACGTTTGAGTAGCCGGACCTCGACGCTTGTCCGCTTCCATTGGAGCGGAAAGTCATGGGATCGCTGCGGTCGCTTAGGCCCCTCTCCATGAACCTATGACGTAACTGATTGATTCGTCATTGCGAGGCATGCGCAGCGCGCGCTTGAGAGCTTGCCGGTAGCGGCAGCGCATGCCGTGGCAATCCAGAGATCTTCTTCGTGAAGAGCGAAAATCTCTGGATCGCTGCGGTCGCGAGCTCCCTCGCGATGACAGCATGGTGCGCTTGGCGCAATGTTGGTCACCGTACATACCGGGTCGTTGAGTGCTGGGTATGTTGACTGCCCTCGTCGCTGGCTAGTGCGTCGAGGCCACTCATCATCTTCAGCGAGGAGTAGTGTCATGACCCCGGCAAAACGAATCATCGGAGCGCTTCTGCTCACGTTTATTCCTGCTTCGCTCATCAGTGCACACGAGGCTGCAGGCTCGCCGCCCGATCAAGGGGCGCCCGCCAAGCAAGCGACAACGGACCGCGACGTGGCGAAGGACCATGCCAGGTCCACGACGCAAATGAGAACCACCGGCGAGGTGACGAAGGACCATGCCAGGGCCACGACGCAAGTGGGATCAACCGGCGACATGACGAGAGACCCTGCGATGACCATGGCGCACGCGAAGTACAACGGCGATGCTGCGCAGACGCTGATCTCGTGGCCCGCAGGCCCGCGCCTTGCAGGGCTCGAGATGATCGACAAGTACGGCGAGCCGCAGGAGATCACCGACGACCGGATGATCTGGCACAACCCCGGTTCCTTCAAGCGCATCCTGCTCACGCGAGAGGAGCTGCCACACCACTTTCCGATCGTCCACATGGATTATCTCCAGCACACGATCAGCTACGACGTGCCGGCCGACAAGGCGAGTGACTTGCTCGCATTCGACGGCGCCATTTCGATCTATCGCGTCGGCGGCGAAATGTCGGCACGGTGCGATCTGGAGAGCAACAATGTGCTGACGCTCAACCTCGCGCACGACATCATCGAGGGCAGAAAGACTGTCGAGCAAGCGCGCAAGGAGTTCGGCGAAGCGGTGATGGCACGTACCACCGCCCAAGGCCCCGCAAATACCAAGGAGCTGCAGTTCAAGCCGAAGGCCCCCAACTTGACAGCCGCCACCGACACCGTCTCGATTGCGGGCGCTCCCAGGCCGGCGAACGCGGACGGCGTGGCAGCGGGAGCGGACGCCGAGACACTTGCGCTGTTGATAGCCTCGGACATGGACAAGGTCCATGCCGCCATGATTGCCAAGAACAAGAACGTGGCCAAGCCGATCCAGGACTATGCTCGGATGATGCACGAGGACCACGGCAAGCACCTCAAGGCGACCGTCGAAGTTGGCAAGACCAGCGATGTGCAGCCGGTCGTGACCAGCAAGGTCAGTTCGCTGCACAAGAAGAACGCAGCCGCGCTGTCAGACATCGCAATGCTCGACGGCGACGAGTTCACTACGGCGTACATGGATCTGGTGATCCAGGGGCATTCTGATGGGCAGGTCATGATCGACGAGCGTCTGGCGGTGACGGAAAGCGAGGAGGTCAGAAACCACCTCACCCAGACCCGTCAGACGATAACGGCGCACCTCGAGCAGGCCAGGGACCTGCAAGGTGAGACGACACGAACGGTGTCCAACTGAGGTACCCGTCGCGCGCCATGGGCGGCAGTGCCGCCCGGCGCGCGATGTTGATTGCCGCGGTCGCTTAGGCTCCCTCGCAATGACGAGGATTCGATGTGCGCTGACCCCAATTCAGGCCGTTAGACCGCTTCGGAGTGTCGATGAGCCATCAAACACCGCCATCGGGCGCTGGTCATTCGCGCCGCAGTTTTCTGGGCGCCACCGGTGTCGTCGGTGCGGCGCTGGGTGCGGGCAGCTGGAATGCCTCGGCCCAGGAGCCGGAAACCGGCGTAGCGCCGGACGCGCAACCGCAGATTGAACTGAGCGTCAACGGCAAGCGCCGTACCCTCAATGTCGAGCCGCGCACGACGCTGGTCGAGGCACTGCGCGACACGCTGGGGCTGACCGGTACCAAGATCGGCTGCAATCTTGGGCAGTGCGGGGCCTGTACCGTGCTGATGAATGGTGATCGGGTGAACTCCTGCCTGATCCTGGCACTGTCCGCCGACGGAGCCGAGATAACGACGGTCGAAGGGCTGGCCAAGCCGGACGGATCGCTGCATCCGATGCAGACCGCCTTCGCCGAACATGACGCGTTCCAGTGCGGCTATTGCACGCCCGGTCAGATCCTGTCGGCCATCGCCTGCATCGAGGAGGGCCATGCCGGATCGGCCGCCGAGATTCGCGAATACATGAGCGGCAATCTTTGCCGCTGCGGCGCCTATCCCAACATCGTCGCCGCGGTGGAGTCTGTCCGCGACGGCAAGCGGGGCTGAGCATGCGCAACTTCGCCTATCACAGTCCGCTGAACCTGGCCGATGCCATCGACGTCTTGCGTGCCAGCGGTGGCGACATTCTGGCCGGCGGGACCACCGTAGTGGACCTGATGAAGATAGGTGTGTGCGAGCCCGCGGCGCTGGTCGACATTACCGGGATCGCGGCATTGGAAGGTCACGAGATCGGCCCCGAGCGCATTCGTTTCGGCGCGCTGGCGCGCATGGCTATCGTCGCCGACGACCCGGCGCTGGTGGCTGCGGCACCGGCGCTGACCGAGTCGCTGTGGAAGGCGGCCAGCCCGCAATTGCGCAACGTGGCGCGTCTGGGCGGCAACATCCTGCAGCGCACCCGCTGTCCCTATTTCCGCGACACCGCCTATGCCCAGTGCAACAAGCGCAATCCGGGATCGGGATGCGCGGCACTGGACGGCGGCGAGACCAGCCATCACGCGATCCTCGGCGGATCGTCCGACTGCGTGGCGATGTATCCGGGCGACTGGGCGCAGGCGCTGATCGCCTTCGACGCCGAGGTGCACACGCAAGGCCCAGGCGGCCGCCGCACGATCCCCTTTGCCGATCTCCACGTCCTGCCAGGCGACACGCCCGAGGTGGAGACGATCCTGCGGCCGGGCGAGATCGTGACCGAGATCATCGTGCCGGTCATTCCGGCTTTGAAGGCAAGTCATTATCTGAAGGCGCGCGACCGTGAAAGCTTTGCCTTCGCCAGCGCCTCGGCCGCGGTCGGGGTGGAACTGGACGGCGAGGCCGTGCATGACGTGCGCATCGCGCTGGGCGGCGTGGCCGCCATACCTTGGCGCGCCCGCGCGGCGGAGGAAAGCCTGAAAGGCAAGCCATTGACCGAAGAGAACGCCCGCGCCGCGGGACGTATCGCGTTTGCCGACGCGCAAGCGCTGGAAGGCTCCGCCTACAAGATCAGGCTGGGCGCCGATGTGGTCGCCGGCGCGCTCCTGACTG
>JBGTIE010000134.1:0-1621 GCA_041745855.1 Lysobacterales bacterium
GCTCGGCCAAGGTGCGCCGGGCCTCGCCCGCGGCGGCGCCGGCGCGGTCGCTGAACTGGCAGAGCACCCCGAAGGGTTTGTTCAGCGCGATCAGCATCAAGCCTCTTCCAGCGCTTCACTGGCCTCGAACCAGCTCGCCTCGGCCGCTTCCAGCTCGGCCCGCAGACGCGCCTGCTCGGCTAGCAGGATCGTCAGGCGCGGCTTCTGCTCGGCCTCGTAGAGCTCCGGATCGGCCATCGCATGCTCGATCTGGGCCAGCCGCTTGCCGAGTTTCTCGACCGCCTGTTCGGCCCTGCGCATCGCCTCGCGCAGCGGCTTGACTCTGGCTCGCTCGTCGGCCGACGCGCGCCGCTGGTCCTTGGCCGAGGTCCGCGTGTCGGTGCCACCAATGGCCTCGTTGCGCGCCGCATTCTTGCGGTCACTGGCAAGCCAGCGGGCGTAGTCGTTCAAGTCCCCGTCGTAGGGCTGCACCGCGCCGGCGGCGACCCGCCACAGCACGTCGCAGGTCGATTCGACCAGATGGCGATCATGCGAGACCAGCACCAGCGCACCGGCATAGTCCTGCAGTGCCAGCTCCAGCGCCTGGCGCATGTCCAGATCCAGATGGTTGGTCGGCTCGTCGAGCAGCAGCAGATTGGGCTTGCGGTAGACCACCATCGCCAGCGCCAGCCGCGCCTTCTCGCCGCCGGAAAACGGCGCGACCGCCTCGAACACCCGGTCACCGCGGAAATTGAAGCCGCCCAGATAATTGCGCAAGACCTGCTCGCCGGCCAGCGGGTCGAGCCGCTTGAAGTGCTCCATCGGCGAGGCATCCGGATCGAGTTGTTCGAGCTGGTGCTGGGCGAAATAGCCGACGATCAGATCGCCATGCCGGACCACCTCGCCGGCCTGCGGTTCCAGTTCCCCCGCGAGCAGGCGGATGAAGGTGCTCTTGCCGGCGCCGTTGGCACCGAGCAGGCCGATCCGGTCGGCCGGCTGCAGGTTCATGCTCAGGCCGCTGAGGATGGTCAGCGGCTTGTCGTTGGGGAGGTCGTAGCCAGCGCTGGCCCGGTCGAGCGCGAGCAGCGGCGAGGGCAACCGGGACGGATTGGGAAACTCGAAGCTGAATTCGCTCTCGGCCAGCAGCGGTGCCTCGATCTGGATCCGCTCGATCATCTTCATCCGCGCCTGTGCCTGCTTGGCCTTTGTCGCGCTGGCGCGGAAGCGGTCGACGAAGCTCTGCAAATGGGCGACCCGGCGCCGCTGTTGTTCGGCCATTGCGCCTTGCTGGGCGATCCGCTCGGCCCGCAGCCGTTCGAACTGGCTGAAGTTGCCGGTGTACAGGGTGCCGCGCTCGGACGCCAGATGCAGCGTGTGGCCGGTCACCGCATCGAGGAACTCGCGGTCATGGGAGATCACCAGCAAGGTGCCGGCGTAGTCGCGCAACCAGTCCTGCAACCACAGCACCGCGTCGATGTCCAGATGGTTGGTCGGCTCGTCCAGCAGCAGCAGGTCCGAGCGCTGCATCAGCGCGCGGGCCAGGTTCAGGCGCATTCGCCAGCCACCGGAAAAACTGCTCAGCGGTCGCTCCAGATCCTCGTTGCTGAAAGCCAGCCCGCGCAGCAGCCGCGCCGCCCGCGCG
>JBGTIE010000135.1:0-2839 GCA_041745855.1 Lysobacterales bacterium
CAGTGCTACAGCACCGGACCGCTCGCCTCGGAGGCCGAACTGCGCGCCAACGTCGAGCACCTCAACCGCTTCTCCGCCCGGCTCCAGGTCCGCGAACACAGCGCACGCGTGGTCCGGGGTTACAGCGTCTACCTGCCCGCCTTTGACAGCCGCGACGAGGCCCTGCGCGGCGCCCGCCAGCTGTCAGCCGCCGGTCTCCGCGACTACTACGTGGTCACCGCGGGCGAGCAGGAGAACACCATCTCGCTCGGGTTGTTCCGGCAGGAAGAAAACGCCCGGCGGCGACTGCAGCAGGTCCAGACCCTCGGCTTCAACGCCCGCATGAGCGAACGCGCCGACAGCGAGCAGCGATACTGGATCGACTTCAACCCGCTGGCCGAAGCCGGCGAAGACTGGCGCCAGGTCGCCGCGGTGGCGAGGCTGGGCGCGCGGCCGGTGCCTTGTTTTTAGGGCTGAGGGCTGAGGGCTGAGGGCTGAGGAGCAGGGCCCAGGGCCCAGGGCTCATGGCCCAGGGCCCAGAAGAGCTGCGGCAATGCGCTCTTATATGGAGTGCGGTAGCTTGCTACCGCTATGGTCTTGGCAGCTTGCTGCCGCTCTTGGCGCCAAACCCATTGTCAACCAAGCCCCAAAAGTCACGCCCCGAGTCGGAGGGGGCGCCAGCCCTGCGCGTAGCACGCTGGCGAGCCCAGCGAACCGCATCAGTTCAGGCCACAAGAGACCGACCCAGGAGACCCAGCCGAAATGGCAACAGCCAGCATTGGCGGGAGCGCCCGGACCTGTTGACCTTCAGCGCCGACGGTGCACCGATCTGGCTGACCGCACATGCCCACGTCAGCATCCCGGGCCATGCCTCGGCGCAACAGAATTTCCAGTATCGCTATTACACCGGTGCCTATCCTGGCGGGCGACCGACCCAGACGGCCGCGGCGCAATGCGCCCAGGCTCCACAGGGCTGCGCACGATCCCGAGGCAACGCCGGACGCCTGACCCGACCGCGGTTCGCGCCAGCAGCATTGATTGGTCACTGGACTTGCGGCGGATCCCGGACGTGCCGCAGTCGCCCGATCTGGTTCGCGAGAATGTCCAGGCCGAGCCCACGCCGGCAGGACCGCAGGTGCGCGTCGATCGCGTGTGGTGCTCGCTGCTGCCCGAGTACGACAGCTGCCCGGTACCGGTTCAGTTGTTGTCTGAAGGTGCGGGGATGGCTGAACATCAGTTTGGATCGCACCCCGTCGGCGCCGCGCTACGACAGCAGTCAGTCGCCGCTGCTACAGTGGTACCCAAAATGATCAGCGACGCTACCGTCGCATCCGGAGCTATCCATGAAATGGACAGAAGTTCGAGCCGCGTACCCCGACGAATGGCTCGTCGTCGAAGCGATCCAGTTCCACGAGGAAGGTGAGGTCTTCGTCGGTGACGAGATCACCGTCGTCGAGAAATGCCCCGATGGGGCAGCCGCATTCGATGTCTACCGACGCTTGCATCGGCAATACCCAGAACGCGAGTTAGTTTTCGTGCACACCAGCCGCGAAACCCTGCGCATCGAGGAGCGCCGCTGGATCGGCATCCGGGCCGCCTCATGAAGCTGGTGCTGCACGACTCGTTGATGTTCGTGCCGGTGAGCTTGACCTACGGTGGCGCCACGCTGCAGATCGAAGACATCCTGGTCGATACCGGTTCGACCACCACGCTGCTGTCAATCGACTGCGTGACCACCCTCGGCATCCACCCCGAGGCCAGCGACAGCATCCGCAGAATCCGCGGCGTTGGCGGTGTGGAGTACGTCTTCTCCAGACGGATGGACGCGATCGCCATCGCCGGCCACCAGACGGAGTCCGTGGAACTGGAGTTCGGTGGCCCGGGGAAACCGGGCGGAAACCGGGGGAAACCGGGGGAAACCGGGGGGGGGAAACCGGGGACACATCGATTTTCCCGAGCCTTCTTCGAGGACCGGCGGGGGCGAAACCGGGGACACATCGATTTTCCCGAGGGGCGAAACCGGGGACACATCTGGAAACCGGGGGAAACCGGGGACACATCGATTTTCCCGAGCCTTCTTCGAGGACCGGCGCGTTTGAGCGGTATGCCCTGTGTGGTAGGGGTTTCTCGCAGTTTGCAGGGCCGCGGTGGCGCGGTTCGGTCACGTTCCGTCGATCTGGCGTCAGTTTTCCGCGAGTTCCCGCCACGGGTGCCCGCCAACTGATCGAATGGCGGGGCTTTCGGGGCCTTCCGGGCGAGTCAGCCCGGTTTAGGTCTCATCTTGCAGAGCTCGCGAGCCATGCCAAGGCCTTGGAACCAATGCTGCCCGGCCCGCTGCGCGTAGTCTATGATCGATTCGGCCGCGCCGATGACGCGGTAGAAGTCGCTCTCGGTCGCCTTGACCTGAGTGGTCCAGCTGTGATCGGTCAGGCCAAGGCGATCGAGGATTCTCGGTCGTTCCGGATCGATCTTGCCGCGCTTGCCGGGATGCATCTGGCGACCAGTCCAGTCAACCAGGTTGAGGTATTGGGCGATGCTGATAGGCAGCGATCCGGTGCCGGGTACACCGACGACGGCTTGTAGCTGATCGCCGCCGCTGCCGAGCTTGAAGGCGGTGTCGCGGATGCGTTGCTGGATCGAGGTGTAGTCGCTGTCTTCCAGATCCTGCGCCATCGCGGCGCGGACTGGGTTCAGGTCAACATAGACCATTGCCGACAACACAGCCGCTTCATCAAGCAGGCGCTGACACTTGAAACGACTCTCCCAGAACTTCCCCTTGCAGTCGTCTTCGATGTTGGCGCGAAGGGCGATCGGCTGGGACAAATACTTCATGAACTCGCTGACCGACGCCAACCGCTCG